>JBOGFO010000178.1:0-19500 GCA_050743445.1 Acidimicrobiia bacterium | reverse complement strand
GCGCCGAGCTGCTGGGCGACTGCATCATCGCCGCCGTCGATCAGCTCATGGCCGACCACGGCGGGCCGGCCTGGGACGAGGCCGGTTTCGCCGCGCTGCGGGACGCCGTGAATGCCGGGTTGGTCGACACCGCCGTCTACGTGGCCACCGTGGTGGGGGGCATCCTGGTGGTGGCGGCCGGCATCGACGAGCAGCTGGGCGACACGCCCCCCGCTCCCCTGCGCCCGGCGGTGGCCGACCTGCGCCGCCAACTCGCCGGGCTCGTCTTTCCCGGCTTCGTCGGCGTCGCCGGCGCCCGGCGCCTGGGCGACGTGCTGCGCTACCTCAGCGCCATGGAGCGTCGCCTGGACAAGCTGGCCGAGGGCACCCGGCGCGACACCGAGCTGATGGGCCGGGTCCGGGCGCTGGAGGAGGAGTACCACCAGCTGCGCGACACCCGGCCCGGTGACCCCGACGTCGAGGCCGTCCGCTGGATGCTCGAGGAGCTGCGGGTCAGCCTCTTCGCCCAGACCCTGGGCACCGCCCACCCGGTGAGCGAGACCCGGATCCGCCGGGAGCTGGAGCGGCTCAGTCGCCCCCGTTGAAGCACTCCCCGCCCTGGCACCGGCTGATGCCGGGGAGGTCGAGGCTGATGTCGGGGCTGAGGACGGCGAAGAGGAGCAGGATCGTCACGGCCACGGTCACCGCCGCCGCCGACAGGGTCCACACTCGGAAGAGGAATTCAGAACGTTCGAGGTCCACAGGGTCAACTCCGGTTCGTGGGACGGGCACACCGCCTGTCCCCCATCGTGAAGCCCGCCGGCGGCACCCGGTATCGGGGATGACCCTGATCGCCCCCTGAACCAACCCGGACCCGCCCCCGGCTTTGGGCACGGAAATTCTCGACAGTCGAGAAAATCGGTGCCCAGAACCGCTACACGTAGTCGCGGAGGTAGCTCCGCAGGTCCTTGGCGCTGGTGATGATCGCCTCGCCGTCGTCATCGGTGGCCGCCTCGAGGTGGCCGACGACCGTCGATGCCATGGTGGCGATCTTCTTCCAGTCCGCCGGGTCGATCCCGAAGGGCGGGAGCGACTCGCTCACCACCGCCGTCACCGCCGCCAGCGCATCGCCGATCGCCTGGTTGAAGGGTTCGTGCTGGAGTCGGTCGGCGACCACGAACAGGTCGGCCATGGCCGCCTGGGCCTCCTCGCCGCCGTCGGCGACGTCCGCCTCGTCTTCGTCGTCGAGGGCGTCCTCAGAAGTCGGTCCGGCCAGGTCGGCCTGGATCTGGTCGAGGAGCTGGTCGACCCGCTCCTCCTCCGGGCCCGGCACGACCAGGGTGAGGCCGTCCTCCCAGCGGAAGGGGATGTCGGCCTCGGCCAGGGCGGCGCTGACCGCCCCCCGGTCCGTCACCGGCCAGTCGTCGAGCTCGTAGCCCACCTCGTCGTCGGACGGAGCGAGCATGGCCGGCACCTCGGTGATGGCGAGCCGGCAGTCCGGGCAGCGGATGTTGGCCCGGATCCACTCGCCCAGGACCTCGGCCTCGAAGGCGGCGCCGCAGCGGGGGCAGTAGTTGATCACGGCGGGCAGCATAGGCGGGGGTCATCGGCCAAGAAGCGAGCTGCCGGTCGTACATGACGCGACCGGCAGCTCGACGTGCATCTGACTGCAAGAAGGTTGGCCGGCCGGAGAGGTTCCGACCGGCGCGTTCAGCGGGGCGGACTCTCCTCGCTGTCGGCCACGGTCATGCCGTCCGCACCTCCTTCGGGTTGGGTAGCCCTCGTTCAGGTGCTGCTGGCCTCGGCCATCGCTGGTGGTCGCTCGGTCCAGCGTCCCGATCCGTAGCGACGTCCGTGGGATTTCCACTCTGCAGAAGGCGCAAGGCCGGGTCAAGGGGTCAATGTCAGATACGCGCACTCAGCCGGGCACCGATGCCGGGGCCGGTAGCGTGCCGGCGTGCCTCCCCGGGATGAAAGCCCGACCCCGCCCCGCCTGCCGGCGGCATGGGGCGAACCACCGCCGGGCCTGGACGACGAGTCGTCATGGGACGGCCTGGAGGTCACCGGGTCCTTCGCCGGGCAGGCGGTGAGCCACGTCGACGTGGTCCGGTGCCACCTGCGGGGAGCGGTGTTCACCGGCACGGAGATCGACCGGCTGCGCCTGGCCGACACGCTGGTCGAGGACTGCGAGCTCTCCGGCGCCATCCTCACCCACCTCGCCGCGGTCCGGGTCGAGTTCCGCCGCTGCCGCCTGTCGGGGGTCGCCCTGCCCGACGCCGACCTGACCGATGTCCGCTTCACCGACTGCAAGCTCGACGGGGCCAACTTCCGCATGACGACCTGGAAGCGCTCCCGGTTCGACCGCTGCCTCCTCACCGCCGCCGACTTCGGGATGGGCAAGCTCGCCGGGGTCCGCCTCCACGGCTGCGACCTCACCGGCGCCGATTTCTCCAAGACCGACCTGACCGGCGCCTCCCTGCACGGCTCCACCCTCGACGGCGTCCGGGGCGGCGAGGCGTTCCGGGGCGTCGTCATCGGCGGGGACCAGGTGATCCCCCTCGCCCTGTCGGTCTTCTCCGCCCTCGGGATCGTCCTCGACGACGACCCTGATCGGTAACGACCGGACCGGGGACCTACCGCAGTCTCAGGGCCCCAGTCAGGGTGATTCCCGATACCGCTGTCGACGTGACGGCCTCATGCTCCCGGGCCGCTGCCCATGTGGTCGTCGGCCATCGTCTTCGGTTCGTTGGCGCTGGCCTTCGGCGTCGATCCTGCGGGTGCCCTCGGGTACCGCCGCCGCCTCCGGCCTCGGGGCCGCGGTCGGTGCGCCGGGTACCGCCGGCGGCGGGGTTCCTGGAGCGTCGGTGAGGTCGAGGCTCAGCTCGGCCGACGGCTCGCCCTGGCTGTCCGGGCCAGGATCGACGCGGCGTCGACCAGCCGGTCCCCACGGGCGGCCGGGTCGTAGCACCAGCCGGCGAAGTCCCCGTCGGGCAGGACCTCCGGGTCGGTGACGAGCAGGACACCGCCCTCCAGCTCCTCCCGGTGGGCACCGTCGAGCGCCGCCTCGACCTCCGCTCTTGCCTCTCCCACCAGCCAGCCGTCGCTGACCCAGACATTCGGGAGCACACCGGTGGACGGGATCTCGGGCGTGAGGCCGGGAACGGCGATACCGGATTCGGGCAGGAAGGCGCCCCATGACAGCCGTACTGACGCGACGGCCCGCCGCAACAGGTTGATCCCCACCGTCACCCCACCGTCGGGATCGAGCTCCACGACGACGGGGAACCATCCCGGCTCGCCGTTGGTCCCAACCCCGATGCGCTCCGGGGGAACGCCTTCGTCGCCACCCCATCGGGCGATGTCGGCCTCGAGCGCCTCGTCGGTCCTCTCCGCCGCCCAGAACCAGAGCTCGGGCTGGGCGGTGGGCAGGTCGTCCGGCCACTCCTCGCGCGTATCCGGGCCGGGGGCGGGGCGGCGGGTCCAGGCGCCGTAGACGGCGCGGGCCAGGGACCGGGGATCGTCCGCCGTCCGGCCCTCCGCCTCGAGGTTCGGGTCGCCCGACCACCACCAACCCCCGGCCACGTCGGCCCGGGGTCCGAGCAGGAGCGCCTCGTCGAATGCCCGCCGCTGCCTCTCGTCGAGTCGCTGGGGGTCCACCCAGCCGACGTTGAAGAGCAGCTCCGAGAGCTCCTCGGGAGGATCGGGCACCAGATCCACGGAGAGCTCGACCGGGCAGACCATGAGCAGCGGGCGGACGTCGGTGAGCAGCCGCTCGAGTGCCGTCCGCATCCTGGCCCACGCCTTGGCCGGCTTCAGCCGGGGGGGCTCCTCGAAGTAGTCGATCGGTACGACGATCTGCACGAGACCTCCGGGGCCGGCGTCCTCCCGGCCGGGTTCCACCAGGAGGTAGTCGCCCGGCGGGCAGAGCGCCTCGTAGTGGCTGATCCGTATGACCCGACGGCCGTCCTCGGTGATCTTGGGGACGACTCGGGCCCCTCGGCGCTCGAACGAGGCCGCACAGGCCGCCGACAGCTCGTCGTCGGTTCGGTCCGGATCCCACACGCCGATCCACAAGTACGGAGCCCCCATACCTCAGCTGCCCTTCACGCTGGCGGCGCGGCGGAGCAGGGCGTCGACCTGGGCCTTGGTCGGTACGAACGCGCTGGCGAAGTCATCGGCGTACTTCCCGGTCGCATGGAAGTGCACGACCAGGTAGCGCGGCGATCGATGTGCCCGGCTCGCCATCCGTCGGACTTGGCGATGTCGTCGGCGAACGCCTCGGTGAGCTCCTTGAGCGAGGCTCACGGACCGATCTTCAGCCGGCGACCGAGCCCGGGGATGCGGCGAAGCAGGCCGCCGATCCCGTTCTCCTGGAACTCGATGAACTGCGGGCGCCCACGATGCGCCGGGACCTTCCGGCCGTCCTCGTCCACGCCGACCGGCTGGCCGTCCAGGCCTTCGGTCCAGGTGTGGAAGCCGGGCGGACCGAAGAACATCGATTTCCACCCCGACTGCCGCGGAGTAAGCGGGAGATGTGGAACCGGAGGCTCCCCCACGCGGGCCGCATCACCGAGGTCCCAGAGCTCGAGCCGCACCCGCTGCTCGGCGGCGTGGTACACGTCGGTGGCGAGGCCACGATGGCGCTCGAAGTTCACGATGTCGGCGAGGGAGAGCTCGTCTTTGCCGGCCAGCTGCTCAGCCACGGCGAGATCGTCCCGGGCCCGCTCGGCTTCCCGCCCCATCGCCAGGAGCAGAACAGCCATTCGGGCCATGGCCCGCTCCGCCGCCGCCAGGTCGGCCTGGCACCCGTCAAGCCCCCGCCTCCAGTCCGCCCGCTCCCGGCTCGTCCACACGTCGCCGGTGGCGGCGACTACGGCGGCGATGGCGCGCCTTCCATCCGAGAGCCAGCGTTCGGCGCTTCGTCGACGGCGTCGGCGTCGACCGTGACCGCGTGCTCGGCGACGATCCCTCCCTTCGGTCCCGCCGCCCATGCTAGGTCTGCCGGTACGTTCGGGGAGCCGTCCGCTCTGCTGTGGCGGACGGCCCCCCGGAAGGGTGCGGCGTTGCGCTGCCTGCCTAGGAGCAGCCGCTGGTGGCACCGCAGGAGGAGCAGACGTAGCAGCTCCCGGCCCGCTGCATCTCCATGCCGCAGTTGTAGCAATAGGGGGCGTCGATCCTGCGGGTGCCCTCGGGTACCGCCGCCGCCTGCGGCCCCGGGGCCGCGGTCGGTGCGCCGGGTACCGCCGGCGGCGGGGTTCCTGGAGCGTCGGTGAGGTCGAGGCTCAGCTCGGCCGACGGCTCGGTCGGAATGGACGCCTCCTCCACCCCGGGCAGGGTGGGCTGGGTGCGCTCCCCCACGGTGAGGATGCCGAGGTCGACCCGGTCCTCGTAGGGGAGGTACTCCACCGCCAGGCGCCGGAAGATGTAGTCGACCAGGCTGGCGGCGAGGCGGATCTCGGGATCGTCGGTGATCCCCGCCGGCTCGAAGCGCATGTTGATGAACATCTCGACGAAGGCCTTGAGGGGCACGCCGAACTGCAGGCCGTGGGACACCGAGATGGCGAAGGCGTCCATGATCCCGGCCATCGTCGAGCCCTGCTTGGCCACCTTGAGGAAGATCTCCCCGGGCCGGCCGTCGTCGTACTCGCCCACCGTGGCGTAGCCGTGGCAGTCCGCCACCCGGAAGGAGAACGTCTTCGAGTTCCGTGTCCGGGGCAGCTTCCGGCGGACAGGCTCCTGGAGCACGATCGTCTCCACGATGACTTCGGGGGACACCCCCGAACCCCCGGGCACCTCGGGGGACACCCTCGCGCCCCCGGGCACCTCTGGGGCTGCCTTCTCCGCTGCGTCCGATGCCTTCTTCTGCGTGGAGAGCGGCTGCGCCACCTTGCAGTTGTCCCGGTAGATGGCGATGGCCTTGATCCCGAGCTTCCAGGCCTCGATGTGGAGGTCCTCGACCTCTTCGACGGTGGCCTCTTCGGGCATGTTGATGGTTTTTGAAATAGCACCCGAGATGAACGGCTGGACGGCACCCATCATCCGCACGTGGCCCATGTAGTGGATCACGTTGTCGCCCATGGCGCAGGCGAAGACCGGCAGGTCCTCCACACACAGTCCGGGGGCACCGAGGATCGTCTTGTGCTCATCGATCCAGGCGATGATGGCGTCGGTCTGCTCGTCCGAGTAGCCCAGCCGGCGCAGGGCCCGGGGCACCGTCTGGTTGACGATGAACATCGTCCCGCCCCCGACCAGCTTCTTGGCCTTGGTCAGCGCCAGGTCGGGCTCCACACCAGTGGTGTCACAGTCCATCATGAGGCCTATGGTGTTGTGGCTCACGAAGCCGTTGGCCACGTAGGTGACGTTGTCGGGCACGGACAGGTCATAGGTCAGCTCCTCCTCGCCCAGCTCGGCCGTGGCCACCACGTCGTAGAAGAAGCCGAGCAGGCGGCGCAGCTCGCCGTCCTCGGAGGCGGCCAGAAGGTCCTCGGCCAAGCTCCGGGTGATGGTGCCGGAGCGCCGGTACTCCATCATCGCCACCCGCCGGTTCCGCCCGTTCTCGGGAGCGACCCGGTCGATCAGCTCCCGGGACACCGGGATGTGGTCGTGACGGGCTGACTGGGGCATGTCGCCCGTCGCCACTGCCTGGCACTTGCGGGCCGAGATGAAGCCGATCTCCTCCAGCCAGCGGTGGTTGGCGGAGCGGTTGAGCAGGCGCAGGACGGCCAGGAGCGAGCCCCGCCCGCTCACGCCCGTCCGCCGGGTGGTGACGAAGCCGAGCGCCAACAGCATGGTCTGCACGTCGTGGGAGAACTCGAAGGAGGTCGTGGTCCACGACGGGTAGCCCCCGACGACCGAGCCGTCGGCCTCGTGCAGGCCCCGGAGGAAGGCCCGGTACACCTCGGGGTCGTTGGTGTGGAGGATCGCATCGGGGATGTGGGGGGTGTAGCCCTTCCCCCGGTGGGTCTCGGAGGGCGCTCGCTTGGCGAAGCCGCACGCCTCCCACCACTCCGTGAGCCGGACCGAATTGGCCTCCACGCTGGTGTAGCCGGTCCTCGGCACGGCCACGGCCGCGATCCCGAACAAGGACTTGACCGCCCGTTCGAGGTGATCGACGACGTCGGGGTCCGTGTCGCTCACACAGAAGCGCAGGCCCTTGGCGTGCAGCGACCCGTCGCCCATGAAGTACCCGACCAGCTCGGCCAGCTCCCGTGTCATCTGACGGGGGACATTGACGTGATGCTCGGCCGTCCAGTGCGACGACTCGGCCAAGGGCGGGAGGGAGACCGGGCGGGGCTCGCCCACCATCTGCCCGAGGCCGAGCGGCACCCGGTCACCGGCCCGCAGGTCGGCGAAGTGCCGCCACACCCATTCGCCCCGGCCGTTGATGACCTTGATGCGGTGCTTGGTGGTGCCCTGGATCCGGTAGCCGCGGGCCGTGTGGACGTCGACCACGGTCTCGAGGCCGTTGACGTAGAACTTTGTCGCCCGGCGGATCCCATCATCGGTGAGCACCTCGGCGTCAAGGTCCTGCCACTGGGCCCCGTCCGGGTCCCCGAGCGACCGGAGCCGCACGAGCCCACGGTCGGTGGCCACCAGCGAACCACCCACCAGACACCCGGTGGGCGCCAAGACACTGGCCTGGCTGTTGCGGACGCCGTGCACCTCACCGACCTCGACCGCGTCCTCCCATGAGCTGCGGGCGGCATCGAGGAGCTCGGCCGGCACCAGGGCGGGGTCGATCTGGTCCACCGCCGCCCGGTGCATGCGCAGGACGTTGAGCATCGGCTCCTTGTTCTTGCCGTACCCGGCGAACGGGCCCATGCGCCCCGCTGTGCGGGCACTGGTGGCGTAGGCGTGGCCGGTCATGACCGAGGTGATCGCCCCGGCCAGGGCCCGGCCCCTGTCGGAGTCGTAGGGCAGGCCCTGGGCCATGAGCAGGGCTCCGAGGTTGGCGTAGCCGATCCCGAGCTGGCGGAAGGCCCGGGAGTTCTCGGCGATCTTCGGCGTCGGGTAGTCGGCGTTGCCGACCAGGATCTCCTGGGCGGTGAAGATCACCTCGACGGCGGCCTTGAACCCCTCCACGTCGAAGGTGTCGTCGTCGTTGACGAACTTCATGAGGTTGAGGCTGGCCAGGTTGCAGGCCGAGTTGTCGATGTGCATATATTCGGAGCAGTTACGGATGATGATGCTGTTAACAATGTAAGAGTGGTTGCGAGGCTCGCAGAGGTTGTAGGTGAGCTCTATGCCGTCATCTGAGCAGGCCACCAAACGAACCTTGGGCGACACCTCATAGAAGTCGTGGTTCAACAGGAGAGTCGCCAGCTTGTCGTGCTTGGCAGCCAGTTCGAAACCGATCCGTCCGGCGAAGCCCTCAATCGAACGGTTGGCGATCCGAAGGTCATGCAACGGCTTGCTCTCGTATTGAGCCTGGCTGCCATCCTTCCGCGTATAGCTGAATGACCGCTTGGTGTTGGACTGGAGGGTGTAGATCCGTCCGAAGATGCCGAGCGTGGTCAGCAAGCGTTGCGCTCCCTGGAGAAGCTGTCGCGACGCTGAGCCCAGACCCACATAGCGACTGTTCTCTCCGTCGTACACACACCCGTCAGCGTCGAACAGGCCCCGCAGGAAGGCGGCCACGATCTCGGGCGGTGCCTGCTCGATCGCCCACGGGATCTTCTTCTCCGACGCCTTGGCGTGTTCAACCCCGAGCGCCTCGAGGAACCGGGCGATGGCTCGCCGGCTCTGGCGGAGCTGCACGGTGCCGTTCTTCTGCACCGACGGCTTCGGCTCCCGGCCGCCGTTCATCCAGGTCAACAGTTCACGGTGCTTCGGGAGGACGTCCTCCTGGTCGTCGCCGTTGCCATAGACGGTGGAGACCACCTCGCCGGAGATGCAGCCATCGCCCACCAGCCAGCCGAGGTAGTGGGCGAACTCCTCCGTCCACTTGTCCGGGAGGCGCACCGAGCGGGTCCAGTCACCCTTCGCCGTGTAGTCCCGCACATCCGTCGACACCGGGAGGCGCCAGTCGGCATTGACCGCCGGGGCCGGCAGGTCCAGGACCTTGACCTCGTCCTCACCCGTCAGCTCCTCCGCCGGGACATAGCCCCGGTTGACGGTGAAGATCTTGTGGTTCGGGGTGCATCGCAGCTCCATGCCGTTCGAGAACGAGAGCTTCACGATCTCGTTGAACCCGGTGATCATCACGGCCTCGGGCGTGGTGATCTCGAGACGCTCGACCGGGGCCTCGGGATTGGTGGCGTCGTGGGTGTACACGCCGAACGTCTCGCCCAGGCGCACCCGGTCCACCAGCTCGTCGAAGCGGATCAGGCCCTTGTCGGTGTGGACCTTCGCATCGCCGGGGAAGCACGGGTTGCTGGCGTTGATCCGGCCGGTGTTGGGCGCCGTGTGCCAACGGTTGACGGTGGTGTCGAACTGCATCCCGGGGTCGGCGCACTCCCAGGCCGCCTCCGAGATCTGGCGGAGCAGGGCCCGGGCCTTCATGGTCTTCATGGCCTCGCCGGTGGTGACGGCGTTGAGATCCCAGTCGTCGTCGTCCACGACGGCCTGCATGAACTCGTCGGTCACCCGCACCGAGTTGTTGGCGTTCTGGTACTGGGTGGAGTGCGAGTCAACCCCGTCGAGGTCCATGTCGAAGCCGGCCGCGGCCAGCGCCCGGGCCTTGCGCTCCTCCACCGTCTTGCACCAGATGAAGCTCTCGATGTCGGGGTGGTCGGCGTTGAGGATGACCATCTTGGCCGCCCGGCGGGTCTTGCCCCCCGAGTTGTGGGTCACCACCGAGTGGACGAGGTACTCGTGCACGTCCTCCACCGTGAGGTCGAAGGTCGGGCCCTCGCCCGCCGGCTCGACGGTCACCGGCACGTAGAGCTCCTCCCCCTGGGCGAAGCGGGCCAGCGCCCCCTCCAGCTCGGCCGGGAAGGAAGCGGCGATCCCCGCCGCCCGGGGCAGGCTCATGCCGTAGGGGTGGGAGTCATGGCGGTACGAGCCGATGGCGGCCCTCAGGGAAGCGCCGACCCCGAACCCGAGGTGGTCCAGCTCGGCGTCGACGTGGGGGAAGAACCAGATGGACTCGAAGGTCTCCGGCTCCTCCTTGGACACCTCCAGCGCCGTTTCCAGCAGGCGGGCCTTCCCCTCGGAGACGAAGCCCACCAGCTTGGCGAAGCGCCGCACGCCCTCGGCGCCGATCACGCGCACTCTCCAGAGCCCGGGACCGCTCGTGGGGGCGGCCCCAGGTGAGGTGTCGTCGACGATTTCGGGGACACCCCGATCCCCGGGCTCGGGGACCTGGACGGAAGCCGGCGGACGGGCCTGCGACACCTTGGAGGGAATGCCGATGGACAGCAGGAGGCGATGGACGTCGAGGGCCAGGCCCCGCCGGCGGGTCCACAAGGTCGGGCACCCGTACTGGACGTGGCCGTCCGACTCGAACAGGCCGGCCAGGAAGGCGGCACGGACCGCGGCCGGGGAGGACCGGACGGGCCGGGGCACGGACACCGTTCCCACCCGCCACAGGCCGTTGTCCCGCAGGAAGCGGGCCACCGCCGGGGCGCACAGCGTGGCCGGCGGGGCCGCTCCGCCCCGGGCCGAACCGATCCCCGCCACCGCCCGGTGCCCGAACACCGAGGTGGTGAAGGCCCGGTAGCGCTCGACCAGGGCCTTGTCCTCGCCGTCGAGGTGGACGGCCAGCGCCCCGCTGCCCTCCACCGGCCGGAGCCGTCCCTCGCCGTGGGCCCAGCCGAGCCAGACGGCGAAGGCCTCGTCGAGGGTGTCGGGCAGCACCACCTCGGTGGAGCCGGGCTCGGCCGCCTCGAGACGCTGCGGGGATCCGGTGTCGGTGTGGGCAAGGTCGACGACGACGTAGTCGTCGGGAGCCAGCTCAGAGGCCTGGCGCCACATCTCGCCCTGCGACGTCCGCACCCGGAACCGGTGCTCCGGGGTGCAGGTGATCTCGTCGCCGAGCGCGGTGCGCACCCGCACCAGGGAACGGACCCCGTTGTCGTGGACGGCGGTGACGGTGCGGAAGCCGTGCCGGGTCAGGACCTGCCAGCCCTCCGCCACCGAGCGGATCGGGACCGATCCGTGGTCGGTCACCAGCTCGGTGTCGGCGTGGAGGCACTTGATGGTGCCGGCCGAGGCATCGGCACCCCGCATGAAGCTGACCGGCCCACTGGCCGTGCCGCCGCCGGCCAGGGCCTCGACCGACGAGCGGATGTTGGACAGGTTGATCCCCGAACCCGAGCCGCCCTTGAAGATCGTCCCTTCCTCCACGTACCAGTTGAGGATGGACGACATCGTGTCGTCGACGGCCAGGATGAAGCAGTTGTGGACCCGGAGATTGCCCGAGAGATACTCGCCCGACTCCGTCTGGATGTCGTAGACGTCCATGTCGCCCAGAGGCTCGATCCGCTCGATCTCCAGGGTCTTCGTCGCCATGGCGGCGAGCCCGTTCGGCAGCTCGAAGCTCGCCTCGAGCTTCTGGGCCTTCCGGGGATCGATGAAGCCGATCTCGTCGGCGAAACGCCGACGATCACCCGCCGTACGGATGCAGAGCGACCAGCAGTCCTTCCGATCCGGTCGGCGGTCGGGCTTGAACCGGACCCGGGAGAAGATGCCGAACCGGAGGAGCAGCTGTTGGACCCCGCGGACGATCCCTTCCGAGATCATGTCCAGGCCGACGAGCGCGGATCTCTCCCGGGTCGCGACATAGCCCTCGGCCTGGAAGAGGCTCCGGAGGTAAGCGGCCACCACCGGGAGCGGCGCCGTGAACAGTCGCGACGGCGTCTCCATCCCGACGCCCCGAACGCGGAGCCCCCACTCGTGCACGAAATCGGCCAGCGCCTTTCCGTAGAGCCGAGTCCGCCGACAGTCGATCTCCTGGTCCCGCGTCACGACCGTGCGCTCGTGGCGGTGGACTCCCGGAAAGACCTTGTCCAGGGCGGCGGTCACCCATTCGAGCTCAGCCGGCGTCACCGTCATGGCCTCGATCGTGAGTGACCGGTTCGTGCCCTCGTACTGGCCGACGAACCCGTCCGACTGCAACCACCCGGCCAGCGCCGCCTCGGCAATCTCCGACGTCTCGAGGCGTCCTCCACCCCACGACTCGGTGCGGTGCCATTCGAGCTTGTCGTTGGGCTTGAGATCGCCGGCCGGCACGAAGCTGCCGGTACCCACGCCGCTGACCCGCCAGACAAGATGGTCGGGCGTGACGTCGAGGGTGTATCCGGCCTTCGTATGGATCCGCCGGACCGGCTTCGTGCCGTTCGCCTTCACCGCCACGATGCTCGTCAGGCCGCGAGCGTCGAACACTTTGGTACCGACGGAGTTCTCCTCCACCAGACGCCCGATCGGGACCAGACCGTCCACCGTGCTGACGAGAGCGTGATACGGCTGGCAGGCGCTGGCCTGGGCCGGCACGCCCTTGACCCCGATGTTGAACCACACCGGCGAGTTGAACGCCGCCCGCTGGTGGACGAGCAGGTACTTGAGTTCGTCCCGGAAGGCGTCGGCCTCGGCCTCGTCGACGAAGTAGCCGTCCCGCACGCCCCAGTCGGAGATGGTGTCCGACACCCGGTCGATGACCTGGCGCAGCGAGGACTCCCGGCCCGCAGTGCCCAGCTGCCCCCGGAAGTACTTCTGGGCCACGATGTTGGTGGCGTTCTGCGACCACGTCGTGGGGAACTCGACCCCCGCCTGGAAGAAGGCGTCGCCGCCGGACTTGTAGTTCGGGATGCGGGCGTCCCGCTTTTCCCAGGCCACCGTCTCGTAGGGGTGCACCCCCGCTCGCGTGAAGTGCCTGCGAATCCCGATTCCGACCTGCTCCGGCGCCATCGCCATCGGCCCTACCTCCCTGGCTTCCCACTCCGACCCTGACTCCTACCTCAGCGGTACACACACAATATGTTGTGGTGAGTGAAGTGCGAACCGCGAGATGAGGGGTAATTACAGCATCAGAACTACATGTGTGTCAACAGCAGCCCTCCGGCAAAGCGGCAGGTCAGAGACCGTTCGCGATTGTTTGCAATCGTGCACGCGTGCACATACCAGACAGGACTCGAAACGACCCCAGGGAAGCAGCCGAAGGCTACGTGGCGGGGCGGCCGGAACCGGACTTCGGGGAGGTCGTCTTCTGGAGCTCGCCGGCCTCCCGGGCGAAGTCGGTGACGTCGTCGAAGCCCTTGTAGACGGAGGCGAAGCGCAGGTAGCTCACCGGGTCGAGGGTCCGCAGGCCGTCGAGCACGGCCCGTCCCACCGCCTCGGTGCCCACCTCCGGGCCCAGCTGGCGCATCTGGTCCTCCACGGCCACGGCGAGCGCCTCGATGGCGGCGTCGTCGATGGGCCGGTTCTTGGTGGCCCTCAGGATGCCCCGCACCACCTTGGACCGGTCGAACGGCTCCCGCACCCCCGAGCGCTTGACCACCACGAGGACGGCCTCCTCGGCCCGCTCGAAGGTCGTGTAGCGCCGGCTGCAGACCAGGCACTCCCGCCGGCGGCGGATGGCGGCACCGCCCTCGGCCAGGCGTGAGTCCACCACCTTGTCCTCGACCCCGTGGCAGAACGGGCATTGCATGCGGGCCAAGGTACCGGCGGACCGGGAGGCCCGGTATAGAACCCATGTTTGCTCCGAATGTGCATTCGTGTTACGGTCGGCTCGGCCGGCCCAAGGAGGGACACATGCAGGAACTCACCCCCCGCCAGCGCCAGATCCTCGAGTTCGTCGACGCCGAGGCCCGCCGCCGCGGCTACCCGCCGAGCGTGCGGGAGATCGGCGCCGCCGTCGGGCTCTCCTCCACCTCCACGGTGCACTCCCACCTCTCGGCCCTGGTCGCCAAGGGCTACCTCTTGCGTGACCCCACGAAGCCCCGTGCCCTGCAGGTCCACTTCGAGCCCTCCTCGGGCTCCAACCTCGGGCGGCGGCCGGTGCGCCACGTGCCCCTCGTCGGCGACGTCGCCGCCGGTACCGGGACACTCGCCGCCGAGAACGTGGAGGAGGTCCAGCCGCTCCCCGCCGACTTCGTGGGCGACGGGCCCGTCTTCATGCTCCGGGTCCGGGGCGAGTCGATGATCGACGCCGGGATCCACGACGGCGATCACCTCATCGTCCGCCAGCAGCCCACCGCCGAGAAGGGTGACATCGTCGTCGCCGGCATCCCCGGCGAGGAGGCCACCGTCAAGACCTTCACCCGCCAGGGCGACAAGGTCGTCCTCCGGCCGGCCAACGAGACCTTCACGGACATGGTCTACCGGCCCGACGAGGTCAGCATCTACGGCAAGGTCGTCGGGCTCCTCCGCCGCTACTGATCGGCCGCTACTGAGCTTCCAGAGCGTCCAGGACGTCCGGCAGTGGCTGTGAGTGCACCACCCCGAGACGGCGCGTGGCCCGGGTGAGGGCGACGTAGAGGTCGGAGAGTCCCCGCTCGGATTCGCGCACGATCTCCCCCGGCTCCACCAGGACCACCGAGTCGAACTCGAGGCCCTTGGCCTCCTTCACGGCCAGCACCGCCACCGGCGAGTCGAGCACGCCACCGGTCACGGCCTCGGGCAGTGCCCCCTGCACCACCGACTCGACCTCGGCGCGGCGGGCCGCCGGCGTCAGGATGGCCAGGCGGCCGGTCCCGATGACTTCCAGCTCCCGGCGCACGGCGTCGACAAGCTCGCCGTCGAAGGGCGTGGCCAGCTGCCGGGCCCAGGGCGCCTCGCCGGCCTCGCGCATCGCCACCGGCGGCTCGATCCCGGGATCGCTGGCGGCCAGCACGGTGGCGGCCAGATCCATGATCTCCCGGGGGGTGCGGTAGTTCACCTTCAGCTCGGCCACCCGCCAGCGACCCCGGGCGTGGCGCTCGAACACGTCGGACCAGCTCTCCGGCCGCCAGGTCACGCCGGCCTGGGCGAGGTCGCCGACGATCGTCATCGAGCGTGACGGGCAGCGGCGGAACAGGACCCGCCACTCCATCGCCGACAGCTCCTGGGCCTCGTCCACGATCACGTGGCCGAAGGCCCACGTCCGGTCGGCCCGGGCCCGCACCGACAGCGGCTCGGGCCCCTGCTCGCCGGCATAGCGGGCCGCCATCGCCTCGGCGTCCACCGGGAACCCGAGGTCGAGCCCGGCCAGCACGCGACGGGCGTACGCCTCCTGGGCCCCCCGCCGCCGCCGGCGACGACCGGTGGCCGGCGTCCCCAGGATCTCCGCCGCCTCGTCGAGGAGGGCGATGTCCTGCACCGACCAGTCGACGTCGGCGGCGTTCGGGCGCCGGTCCCGCCGGAGCGATTCCCGCTCCCCCGCCGACAGGTGAGGCGCGGCCGAGCGCAGCAGCGCGGGGAAGCCGAAGAGGTCGTTGAGCAGCTCCTGGGGGCTGAGCAGCGGCCAGACGCGCTCCATCACCTCCTTGAAGGCCCGGGTGCGTCGCAGCCCGAACCGGCGGGAGCTGTCCTCGAGCTGGGACCCGAGGGCGTCCATCACCAGACGCTCCACCACCTCTCGGGCCCGGTTGTGGGGCCGTCGGCTCCGGCGGGCGGCGGCCCGGATGGTGCGGGCCGTCCGCCGATCGAGGCGCAGCCGCTCCCCCTCGAAATCGACGGTCAGGTCCTGCCGGAGCATGCGCTGGCGATCGGACACCGCCTTGCGCAGCGCGTCGGCCATCCGCAGATCGCCCTTGACCCGGGCCACCTCGGGCGGGTCGGCGCGCCGGGCCGTCACCCCGGGGAACAGCTCGCCGGGTGTGAGCAGGAGGGCGCCGGTCTCGCCCAGGGAGGGAAGGACCTGTTCGATGTAGCGCAGGAACACGCCGTTGGGTCCCACGACGAGGACCCCGCTTCCGGCCAGCTGCCGGCGATGGGTGTACAGGAGGTAGGCGGCGCGGTGCAGCGCCACCGCCGTCTTCCCCGTGCCGGGACCACCCTGGACGACGAGCGCCCCGGCCAGCTCGGAGCGGATGATCCGGTCCTGGTCGGCCTGGATGGTGGCCACGATGTCGCCCATGCGGCCGGTGCGCTCCTTGCGGAGGGCGGCCAGGAGGGCGGCGTCGCCCTGGAGCCCGTCCCGCTCCGAGTCGGAGAGGGCGTCGAGGTCGAAGACCTCGTCGTCGAGGCTGATCACCTCCCGGCCTTTGGTCAGGAGGTGGCGGCGGCGGATGACCCCCTGGGGATCGCCGGCCGTGGCCTGGTAGAAGGGCTGTGCCGCCGGCGCCCGCCAGTCGACGAGCAGCGGCTCGTGGTGGTCGTCGGCGAGGGCCAGGCGCCCGACGTGGAACCGCCCCCCGCCGACCATGTCGAGCCGGCCGAAGCACAGCGGCAGGTCGCCGATGGACATGCCCGCCAGCCGCTTCTCGAACGACACCGCCAGCGCATCCCGCTCGTTCTTCCACTGCGGGGTCCCGGCCGCCGACGAGCCGTAGACCGACGACAGGTGCTGGGACGTCCGGGCCCGGTGCTCGTCGAGGAGGGCGTAGAGGCCCGCAACGTAGCGGCGCTCGGCTTCGAGCTCCTCGAGGCGGGCGCGGCTGGCGTCGTCCGTGTCCGTCCTCCTCAGTGTCCGGTCAGGAAGCGGGTGAGGGCGGCGTGGCAGGTGTCGAGCGAGGCCCGTCTGGCGTGCTCGCCGGCGGTATGCGAGACCTCGGGGTCTCCGGGGCCGAAGTTCACCGCCGGGACGCCGTGGGCGCTGAAGCGGGCGACGTCGGTCCATCCGAGCTTGGGCCGGATCGGGACGCCGAGGCGGTCGGCGAACTCGGCGACCAGCGGATCCGTCAGGTTGGGATGGGCGGCGCGCGACACCGAGGTGAGCGCCACCTCGTCCGCTCCCTCCAGCAGGGCCCGCACCTCGGCCTCCGCCTCCTGCAGGGACAGGCTGGGGGCGTAGCGCCGGTTGACCGAGATGATGCAACGGTCGGGCACCACGTTGCCGGCCACCCCGCCGTGCATGTCGACCACCTGGAGGGCCTGGCGGAAGCAGAGCCCGTCCACCTCGACCTCGACGGGCTGATGGTCCGCCAGCCGGGCCAGGACGGGGGCGGCCCGGTGGACGGCGTTCAGACCCCGCCACGGACGGGCGGTGTGCGCCCGCTCCCCGCGGAAGGTGGCTTCGAGACGGATCGACCCCTGGCAGCCGGCCTCGAGCCAGTTGTCGGTGGGCTCGAGCAGCACGGCGAAATCGCCCGCCACCAGGTCGGGGCGGACCTCGAAGAGGTGGCGCAGGCCGTTGTACTCGTCGGCGATTTCCTCGCTCTCGTAGAACACGAAGGTCAGATCGAACCGGGCGCTGGCCGCCACCTCTTCGGCCAGGCGCATGAGCACGGCGAGGCCGCCCTTCATGTCGGCCGCACCCAGGGCGTGGAGGACGTCGCCCTCGACCCTGGGGACCTCGTTGCCGTTGGCCGGGACCGTGTCGAGATGACCGGCCAGGACCACCCGCCGGTCCCGCCCGACCTGGGTGCGGGCCACCACGTTGTTCCCCACCCGCTCCACCAGAAGGGGCCCGGCGGCCAGGCGGACCTCGACCGCGGCGGCCAGGGCCTCCTCGTGCCGGCTCACCGAAGGCACGGCGCACAGGGCGGCGGTGAGGGCGAGCAGGTCGCTGGCGGGAGCGCTGAGCTCGACCGTGCTCATGTGGCCAGACCGTGCTCCCGCAGGATGGCGTTGAGGGCGAGCTTGTCGTGCTGCTCACCCTCCTCGAGGGTGCGCAGCACGAGGACGCAGGTCAGGCCGAACTCGCCTCCGGGGAAGCTGCGGGCCCGGGTGGCGGGCACCGCTACGGCCCGCTCGGGGACCATGCCCCGGGCCAGCTCGTCACCAGTGGCGGCGTCGATCACCGGTGTGGAGGAGGTGAGCACCACACCGGCGCCGAGCTTGGCCCCCCGACACACGCGTGCCCCCTCCACCACGATCGCCCGGGAGCCGATGAAGGCGTCGTCCTCGATGATGACCGGGGCGGCCTGGGGCGGTTCGAGCACGCCACCGATCCCCACACCGCCGGAGAGGTGCACACCCTTGCCGATCTGGGCGCAGGAGCCGACGGTGGCCCAGGTGTCGACCATGGTGCCCTCCCCCACGTAGGCGCCGATGTTGACGTAGGACGGCATGAGGGTGACGCCGGGGGCGAGATACGAGCCCCAGCGGGCGGAGGCGCCGGGCAGGACCCGGACCCGGGCGGCGGCGTAGCCACCCTTGAGGGGGATCCGGTCGCAGTACTCGAACGGCCCGAGCTCGACCGTCTCGAGGCCCCGGGTGCGGAAGCACAGGAGGATGGCGAGCTTGAGCCACTCGTGGACGACGACCTCGCCGTCGACCACCTCGGCCACCCGGGCGGCGCCGGAGTCGAGCAGGCCGACGGCTTCCGCCACGAGGTCGGGGACCTCGGGGGCAAGGCCGCCGGGGTCGTCCCGCGCCTCCCAGGCGGCGGTGATCTGCTTGGCCAGGCCCGGGGTCCGGGGTGTCCCCGAATGATCCGGGGTCCGGGGTGTCCCCGGAAGATCAACCGGCACCGGTGGCTGCTCCTGTCGACGGCTGGCCCCGCACCCCGGCCCGGCGCTTCACCTCGCCGCCGATGCGGTCGAAGGCCAGCTGCAGCCGGTCCAGCGGGTGCACGAGGGCGATGCGGACATGGGACGCCCCGGCCGACCCGTACAGGTCCCCGGGGGCGACGAGGGTGCCGGTCTCGGCCAGGCGGGCGGCGATGGCCCACCCGGCCTCCTCGGACTTGGAGCGGGCCCACAGATAGAAGGTGCCCGGACCACCGGCCTCCTCCAGGCCGGCCTGGCGCAGCCGGGACCGGGCGTAGGCCCGGCGCTCGCCGTAGACCAGCTGCTGGAGCTCGACGTGGTCGTCGTCGGCCCAGGCCACCGCGGCGGCCGCCTGCACGGGCCCGGGCGCCATGTCCCCGGCATGGGTGCGCACCTGGCCGACGTAGGCGACGAGGTCACCGTCGCCGGCGATGAAACCGCTCCGGTAGCCGGCCATGTTGGAGCGCTTGGAGAGGGAGTGGACCACCAGCACCCCGTCGGGCCCGGCGGAGAGGGCCGTCGCCCCCGGGATCGGCCGGCCGAAGGCGTTGTAGGTGAACTCGACGTAGCACTCGTCGCTGGCCACGATGATCCCCCGGCTCCGGGCCCACTCCACCATGGCCACGAGCTGGGCCGTGGTGGCCGCCGACCCGGTGGGGTTGCCGGGCTCGTTCACCCACAGCAGGAGGGTCCGGGCGGCGTCCTCCTCGGCCACGGCCGACAGATCGAGGTGCCAGCCCTCGGTCAGGGGGACGGGCACCGCCCGCAGGCCGGCCAGGATCGCCCCCATCTCGTAGGTGGGGTACGACACCGCCGGATACAGGACGGTGTCGCGGGACGGGTCCCGGAGCGCCAGGACGTGGGGCAGGGACGCCACCAGCTCCTTCGTGCCGGTGCACGCCACCACCTGGGCCGGGTCGAGGGCGATGCCGAAGCGGCGCTCCACCCAGCCGGCGGCCGCTTCCCGCAGCACCGGCAGCCCGACGGCCGACGGGTAGCCGGCCCAGCGGGG
>JBOGFO010000177.1:0-2280 GCA_050743445.1 Acidimicrobiia bacterium | reverse complement strand
GGGCTACGCCTGGGCCGGCTCACTCGACGCCGACATCGTGGCCGACACGCTGGCCGAGGCGCGCGACAACGCCGGGTTCGGCTCCCCCGACGAGCACCACGGCCTGGCCTCCCCGGCCGACGCCGTCCGGCCCGACGGAGCCCCGGCCCCCGTCCTCGACCTGTGGCGCGACGGCCTGGCCGGCGTGCCCGCCGACGACAAGGTGACGCTCGCTCTGGAGCTGGAACGGGCGGTCCTGGGTGGCGACTCCCGCATCCGCGGTGTCCGGGTGGCGAGCTACGGGGACGGGGCGGTGGAGGCGGCCGTGGCCAACTCCCTCGGGGTGGAATCGACCACCCGGCGCACGGTGAGCTCCTGCGGGGTGCTCGCCCTGGCCGGCGAGGGCACCGCCACCCGCACCGGCTACGGCTGGTCGGTGGGGCGCGAGCCGGCCGACCTCGACGTCGAGGAAGCCGCCTCCATGGCCGTGGAGCGCACCATCCGCCTCCTGGGCGCGGCCCCGACGACGTCCCGCCGGCTCCCGGTGGTGTTCGACCCGCTGGTCTCGGCCGGCCTCATCGGGGTCGTCACCGGCGGCCTCAACGGCGAATCGGTCCTCAAGGGCCGGTCCATGTTCGTGGGCCGCCAAGGCGAGGAGGTCGCCGGCGCCGGTGTCACCCTCCTCGACGACCCGACCTGCCCCGACGCCTACGGCGCCGCCTCCTTCGACTCCGAGGGGATCCCCACCCGGCCGGTGGCGCTCATCTCCGCCGGGCGGCTCGGCGCCTTCCTGCACAACGTCTACACCGGGCGCCGGGCGGGTACCGGCACCACCGGCTCGGCGGTGCGGGCCGCCTACAAGTCGACCCCGAGCGTGGGAGCCCGGGCCCTGCGCCTGGAGCCGGGGGCGTCCTCCCCCGAGGAGCTGCTCACCCGGGCCGAGGGCGGCATCTACGTCCAGTCGGTGAGCGGCATGGGCACCGGGGCGAGCTCGGTCACGGGCGACTTCTCGGTCGGCGTGGAGGGACTGCTGATCACCGGCGGGACGCTGGGCGAGCCCGTCCGCGAGGTGACGGTGGCCTCCACCCTCCAGCGCATGCTGGGGGAGCTGGTGGTCGGCTCCGACCTCACCTGGCTACCCGGCTCGGCCGCCGGCGTGACGATCCTGGTTCCGGAGATGACGCTCAGCGGGACGTGAACAAAGCGTAGAAATCGGACATTCGCTCGTCATTCGGGCAATCGGGGAACGTCTCACCTTCTGTTACGGCGCTCCCGCCGGACGAGAAAGGATGATCCCCGATGCGTGCTCCCCTCGCCGGCGCCATCGCCGCCGCCGGTCTCCTGGCGCTGACCGTCCCTGCCTTTGCCGACGACCCCGACGCCGCCCCCTGCATCACCCCGTCGTGTGAATTCGCCGTGGCCGCCACCCGGGACGGCCAGCTGCTCGTCGTCGACGCCGAGGACGGCGGGGTGCACCGCCACCTCGTCCACCACACCCCACCGACGAACGCCGACCGGGGCGCACCCATCGACGCCATCTCCCTGTCCCCGTCGCGCACCGAGGTCTACTACTCGGCCCAGGACTGGGACGACGGCGGCCGGGACATCTACCGGATCGGGATCGAGGGCGGCGAGCCTGAGCTGGTGGTGGAGGACGCACTGGCCCCCGCCGTGAGCCCTGACGGCCGCTTCCTGGCCTACTCCTTCTCTCCCGACCACCACAGCGGATCCACCACCATCGCCATCCGGACCCTGGCCACCGGCGAGGAGCGCCACTTCGGGCCCGGCGGCGAACCGGAGCAGAAATGGGGGGCCGTCGGGGACATCACCTGGGCGCCCGACGCCACTCGCATCGCCTTCACCTACGACTACGAGGGTGTCGAGCTACGCCTCCTCGATCTCCTCTCCGGCACCGCCGATTGGTCCGGTGCCCGCAACCTCGGGCCCTACCGCTCGCCGTCGTGGAACGGCGACGGCCTCTTCGCCACCGAGTGGTGTTGTTTCCCGGGCCACGCCGAGGTGCGGGGCGAGGTCGTGCGCTTCGACCCGGCCACCGGTGAGTTCAGCCTTCGTTCGACCGACGGCGGGATGATCCTCGACGAGCCCGAGGTCTACGGCGTCGACGTCCGTGACGGCTACGGCTCCGACCTCCTGGTCGTCCGCCAGAACAGCGTGGAGGGCGGCTTCGCGGGGACCTCCGGAGCTCTCGACCGGATCGACACCGACGGCTCCGTCCGGCGCCTCGGGGCGGGCTACGCCGTGGCGGCCTGGTAGCCACGGTCCCAAGAATTCCAGTAGCGG
>JBOGFO010000176.1:0-4742 GCA_050743445.1 Acidimicrobiia bacterium | reverse complement strand
ACGTAAGTCCCCTGGCGCTTCAGCGTGATGCGGTTCTGGCCCAGGGACCGGCTGCTGGAGAAGAAGACCTCGCGGAGCTCGCTCAGCCGGTTGGAGGAGCCCTCGGTGCAGTCCTGCCAGTCGTTGTCCCCCGGCGTGAAGATGAAGGGGGCCTTGAAGCCGTTGAAGACGTCCCGCACCTCCCGGAACTTGGAATCGCTGCAGGCCGACGTTCCGGATTTGAAGTCCCCGTCGTGGGTGACGAAGGCGAGGGGGAAGGTGTTCATGTGGGTTCGGGTGCGGCGGAACTGCGACTCCGAGCTCGACGTGTAGCCGGTGTCACCGATCAGTCCGACCTGGAAACTCCCACCGGAGGGCGTCACCGTCCCGGGAGTCGTGGTGGTCGTGGTGCTGCTGGTCGGCGAGGTGGTCACGGGGAGGCCGCAGTTGGGCCGGGGGGCGGGGACGCTCGACAGGGTTCCGGGACCGCTGGCGGCAATGCCGACGATGTTCGCCGGCCGGGGACAGTCGTCCGCCTCGCCGGAGTACTCGGCCGCCCCGAAGTGATAGACGTCGCCGCCGGTATCGGCCAGCCAGTAGCCGTCGCCGCCGGGCGTCCGGGTGATGCCGACCACCGGCGATTGGCTGCCCGACGACCCGGTGGCACCGTAGAAGGGCGCGTTGAAGGTGAACACGCCGCCGTCCGACGCCACCAGCCAGTACCCGTCCCCGCTGGGCGTGGCCGCCATCCCCACGACCGGCTTGTTCAGGCGCACTGAGCCCAACGAGCCCATGAAGGGTGCGTCCCCGAAGGTGAACACGCCGCCGTCGGCGGCCACCAGCCAGTACCCGTTCCCGCTCGGCGTGGCCGCCATCCCCACGATCGGCTTGGCCAGGCGCACGCGGCCGAGCCCACCCATGAAGGGTGCGTCCCCGAAGGTGAACACGCCGCCGTCGGCGGCCACCAGCCAGTACCCGTTCCCGCTCGGGGTGGGGGCCATCCCCACGATCGGCTTGGCCAGCTGCACGCCACCCAGCGAGCCCTTGAAGGGGGCGTCGAAGGAGAACACCCCGCCGTCGGCCGTCGCCATCCAGTAGCCGTTGCCCGACGGCGTGGCCGCGATGGCCACCACGGAGGACGTGCCCGAGGGGGCGCCCCGGAACAGCGCTCCGCCGAACTCGTAGACGTTGCCGCGGGCGTCGACCATCCAGTAGCCGCGCTCGGGCACGGCCGCTTTCGAGGTGAGCGTGGTCTGAACCGCCAGCGATACGACGGCAACCACGAGGGCGCCGAGACGGCGCCACTGGGTGCGTGACACGACCGAATCCCCCCAACCCCAGAAATCTCACTCTGCGTGGTTTGCAGTGTGGTTACTGATTCCGCCTCAATTGCCCGAATCCTGTGTCTCCGAGCCAATTGGCAGCCCATGTCCAGGGCGATTTCGGCCGTCCGCGCCCATTCGCCCCGGTTTGAACCTACGGGCCGAGCTTGGCGATGTTGGCCGCCTCGTCGGGGTCGGCCGAGGTGGCGAACCAGGCGTCGAGCATCTCGGAGGCGACCACCGGGCTGGTGAGCCGGAGCGAGAGCACGAGCACGTTGGCGTCGTTCCAGCGCCGCGCCCCGCGCGCCGTCTCGGCGTCGGTGCACAGCGCGGCCCGCACGCCGGCCACCTTGTTGGCGGCGATCGACGCACCGGTTCCCGTCCAGCAGAACAGCACGCCGGACTCCGCCTCGCCCGTCGCCACCTGCCGGCCCACCGTGCGGCCGACATCGGCCCAGGCGAGCTCGTCGCCCGCCGGCGGACCGACCAGGGTGACGTCATGGCCCCGGGCCCGGAGGTCCTCGGCCACGGCGTCGGTCAGCGGGGTGCGCTCGTCAGAGCCGAGGACGATTCGCATGCGAGTACGGTACCGCCGTGGCCGCCACCCGAGTGCTCTCAATGGTCCTGGCCGGCGGCGAGGGGAAGCGCCTCGTACCGCTGACGGCCGACCGGGCGAAGCCGGCGGTGACCTTCGGCGGGCACTACCGGATCGTGGACTTCGCCCTGTCCAACCTGGCCAACGCCGGCTACCTCAAGATCGTGGTCCTGACCCAGTACAAGAGCCACAGCCTCGACCTGCACATCACCCGGACGTGGCGCCTCTCGACCCTGCTGGGCAGCTACGTGACGCCGGTCCCGGCCCAGATGCGGCGGGGGCCGCGGTGGTTCGCCGGCTCCGCCGACGCCGTCTACCAGAACCTCAACCTGGTGTACGACGAGAGGCCCGACTACATCATCGTGTTCGGCGCCGATCACATCTACCGCATGGATCCGCGCCAGATGGTGGAGCAGCACATCGCCAGCGGGGCGGGTGTGACCGTGGCCGGGATCCGGGCTCCCCGGTCCCAGTGCCACCAGCTCGGGGTCATCGATCTGGCGGGCAACGACACCAGGATCGGCGGGTTCAAGGAGAAGCCGGCCGAGGCCCCCGGGCTCCCCGACTCCCCCGACGAGATCTTCGCCTCGATGGGCAACTACGTCTTCACGGCCTCGACGCTGGTGGACGCGGTGAACTTCGACGCCGAAGACCAGTCCAGCCGGCACGACATCGGCGGCAACGTCGTCCCCACCCTGGTGGAGGCGGGCGAGGCCCACGTCTACGACTTCTCCACCAACCAGGTGCCGGGGTCGACGGAGCGCGACCACGGGTACTGGCGGGACGTCGGGACGATCGACTCGTACTACGACGCCCACATGGACCTCGTGTCCGTGCACCCGATCTTCAACCTCTACAACCGGGAGTGGCCGATCTACACCTCACTGCCCACGCTGCCGCCGGCCAAGTTCGTCCTCGAGGGTGTCGAGGGGACCGGCCAGGCGCTCGACTCGATGGTATGCGCCGGCAGCATCATCTCGGGAGGGACGGTGCGCTCCTCGGTGATCTCTCCCGGCGTCATCGTCGACAGCTACGCCCTGGTCGAGAACTCCGTGATCATGCACGACGTCGTGATCGGCCAAGGTGCCATCGTGCGCGATGCCATCATCGACAAGAACGTGCACGTCCCCCCGGGCGCCCAGATCGGGATGGACCCGGTGGCCGACCGGGCCCGGTTCACCGTTTCCGACAACGGCATCGTGGTCATCGGCAAGGGAGAGAAGATCCCCGAGGCTTGATGACGATGATGACGGCCTGATGCGTGTCGCCCTGCTCACCCGCGAGTACCCGCCCGAGATCTACGGCGGCGCGGGCGTCCACGTCGAGTACCTGTCGCGGGAGCTGGCCCGCCTCGTGGACGTGTCCGTCCACTGCTTCGGGTCCCCCCGGGAGTCGCCTCTGGTCGCCGGGGCCTACCGGCCCTGGGAGGCCATCAACACGGCCGCCCCCCACGACGCCGCCCTGCGCACCCTGTCGGTCAACCTGCTCATGGCCGCCGGCGTCGCCGGCACCGATCTCGTCCACAGCCACACCTGGTACGCCAACTTCGGGGGCCACCTGGCCAAGCTGGTCCACGGGGTCCCGCACGTGGCCACCAGCCACTCGCTCGAACCCCGCCGGCCCTGGAAGGCCGAGCAGCTCGGGGGCGGCTACGCCGTCTCTGGCTTCTGCGAGCGCACCGCTCTGGAGGCGGCCGACGCCGTGATCGCCGTCTCCCGGGCCATGCGGGAAGACGTCCTGGCCTGCTACCCGGACATCGACCCGGGCCGGGTGGTGGTGGTCCACAACGGGGTCGACGCCGACGAGTTCCGGCCCGATCCGGGGAACGACGCCCTCCTCCGGCTCGGGATCGATCCCGACCGCCCGTCCGTGGTCTTCGTCGGGCGGATCTCCCGCCAGAAGGGGATCGAGCATCTGCTGGCCGCCGCCACCGCCATCGACCCGGCCGCCCAGCTGGTCCTGTTCCCGTCGGCTCCCGACACCGCCGAGGTCGGCCGGGAGATGCGGGCCCGGGCGGAGGCGCTGGCCGAGAGCCGGGGGTCGGTCCTGTGGCTGGAAGAGGTCATCCCCCGCTCGGAGCTGATCCAGGTGCTCACCCACGCCACCGTCTTCGTGTGCCCGTCGGTGTACGAACCCTTCGGCCTCGTCAACGTGGAGGCCATGGCCTGCGGCACGGCCGTGGTGGCCAGCGCCACCGGTGGCATCCCCGAGGTGATCGACGACGGGGAGACGGGGCTCCTCGTCCCCTTCGAGGCGGCCACGGGCGGAAGCCCGGCCGACCCCGCCCGCTTCGCCGCCGATCTCGCCGGGAGCATCAATCAGCTCCTGGCCGAACCGGACGCGGCGCGGGCCATGGGCGCGGCGGGGCGGGCCCGGGTGCTGGAGCGCTTCTCCTGGCCCGCCATCGCCACCCGGACGGTCGACCTGTACCGCAGCCTGCTGTCCTGAGGGTGGAGGGGCGCGGGGCGTCCCGGTAGCCTCCGTTCCCCGTGCGCGCCGCAGCCGTGATTCCCGCCTACAACGAGGCGTCCACCGTGGGCGAGGTGGTCCAGGTGGCCTCGTTGGCGACGCTCATCGACGAGGTGGTGGTGGTGGACAACGCCTCCACCGACGACACCGCGGCCGTGGCCGGCAAGGCGGGCGCCCGGGTCGTGGCCTGTTCCCAGCCCGGCAAGGGACAGGCCATGGCGGCCGGCGTGGCCGCCACCGACGCCCCGGTGATCGTCTTCCTCGACGCCGACCTGGTGGGGCTGCGGCCCGAGCACGTCGACCGCCTCGCCGAGGCAGTGCTGAACGGCCGGGCGGCGATGGCCTGTGGCCTGTTCGACCGGGGGCCGCTCCTCAAC
>JBOGFO010000175.1:0-1943 GCA_050743445.1 Acidimicrobiia bacterium | reverse complement strand
GTCCTGCACTATGACCACGACTTCGACGTCATCGCTCAGGTCACCGGTCAGCTGACCGAGTGGATCGTGTTCCCCGGAACCGTCCCCTGAATCCGGCGTACAGGCCGACTCACCACCCATTAAGCCTCTAACCAGAAATGCCTCGTGTTGCCGACCAGCTTGGGCGCGTTCGGAATTCGGGGCGGAGCCCCGGTCGGGGCGGAGCCCCGAAGGTTTTGGTGGGTGAGTTCAGGCGGCGGGTTCGTGGATGGTGATCTGGTAGCCGAGGGCGCGGAGTTGGGCCAGGGCTCGGCGCTTGACGTGTTCAGCGCTCAGGTTGCGCAGGGTGTCGGGGCCGGGGTCGACGTAAGGCTGGTGGGTGGACAGGACTCGCCAGGCAGCGATGAGGATCTCGTGGCCGACGGCGATGATTGCTTTGCGGTCTCCGCGTCGTCGGCAGACCTGGCGGTAGCGCTCGGAGAGGTAGGTGCCCTTGGAGCGCGCCGCGGCCCGGGCCGACTCGACGAGGGCGGTGCGCAGCCACTTGGAGCCTTTGCGGGTTTTGGCCGAGCCTCGCTTGCCCGCCGACTCGCGTTGACCGGGGCACATGCCTGCCCACGAGGCGAGGTGCCCGGGGGTCGCGAACCGGGACATGTCGGCGCCGATCTCGGCCAGGATCACTTCGGCGGAGCGACGCCCGACGCCGGGGATGGAGCAGAGCAGCCCGACCTCAACGGCGAAAGGACTGGTGGCTCCTTCGATGCGTTCGCTCAGGGCGACGATGTCGGCCTCGAGGTCGGTGACGTGGGCCAGCATGCGTCCCAGCAGGAACCGGTGATGGTCACGGAACCGGGCGGTGAGCGCTTTGGCCAGGGCCGGCAGCTTGGCCCGCAGCTTGCCTCGGGCCAGTTCGGCCAGCACCTCGGGGTCGGCCTGACCGCCGATGAGGGCCCGCATCATGTCCCGGCCGGACACGCCCATGACGTCGGTGGCGACGGTGGCCAGCTTCACGCCCGCGTCCTCGAGGGTCTTGTGGATGCGGTTGACCTCCCGGGAGCGTTCGTTGATGAGCGCCTTGCGGTAGCGGGTGAGGTCGCGCAGCTCCCGGATCGGCGGCGGGGGCACGAAACTGGCCCGCAACAGCCCCCGCGACAACAACAACGCCAGCCAGGCGGCGTCGATGGTGTCGGTCTTGCGCCCGGGCACGTGCTTGACGTGGGCGGCGTTCACCAACAGGACCTCGAAGTCGTCTTCCAACAGGTAGTAGGGCGACTTCCAGTACACGCCGGTCGACTCCATCGCCACATGGGTCACGCCCAGGCCGGCCAGCCAGTCGTGCAACGCCAACAGGTCCGGGACGGTGGTGCCGAAACTCTCGACCAGCGCGGTGCGCCGGCCGAGATGATCGGGGACACGGGCGCACACCACCACCTCCGCCTGGCCCACGTCGATGCCGGCGCACCGCTCGATCAGCTCCTCGAATTCCTCCACCCGGGTTCGCTTGGCCATGGGAACCTCCCTCGTCATGATCGGGGCGCCGACTGCGGGGAAGTCCGTCTGGTCAACGAGTCTGACCGTCGTGCTCAAAGGCAACAGTCCGGGGTGCCGATCGGACCTCCACGCCACACTGATGTACGGGCTCCGGGCACCAAGACGAAACCGGCGTCACAGCAGGCGGCCCAGCAAGCATTTCATCGTTCGCGGGAGGCCGCCCGCGGCCATGGCCACTGATGTGATGAAGGAGCGCTGCGCCGCTTCTGCGTGACGGGCCCGGTGGTGCGGGCCGGCGCCGGGGGTTTGAGGGGGCGGTGATGGCTGGTTCGAGGAAGCACGGGGTTCCCGCCCGTTCTGAGGGACCGAGCGTTGAGACACTCGGGGTTCTGACACCCACCCGTCGAGGACGGAGGAGGAACCCCGTGCAACAGCAACGACAGTACGTCGGTATTGATCTGCACCGCCGCCGG
>JBOGFO010000174.1:0-4066 GCA_050743445.1 Acidimicrobiia bacterium | reverse complement strand
ACCGAATGGGTACCGATCGCCGAGCTCCAGAAGCGGGCGGGCGGCGGACCGGCCGGCGGGTCGGGGGGCAACGGGTCGAACGCCGGGGTATATGCCGGGGTGGGCCTGGCGGCCGCCGTCTTGGCCGCCGGTATCTGGTTGATAAGTTCGAAGGTCCGCAGCCGACGGGCTGCGTGAAGTCGAAGGGGGAACCGTGGACGTCGTGAACCCGATGGTGCGCCGCATGCAGCAGGAAGCCCGGATCGACCCTGACGGGTTCTGGGCGAAGGAAGCCGAGCGCCTGCCGTGGTTCAAGAAGTGGGACAGCGTCTTCGACTGGGACCCGCCGACGTTCAAATGGTTCAGCGGCGCCGAGACGAACCTCTGCTGGAACTGCGTCGACCACCACGTGGCCAACGGCCGGGGCGGTCACGCCGCCCTCATCGGCGTCAACGAGCTGGGCGAGCGGCGGACCTACACCTACGGCCAGCTGCAGCGGGAGGTCGAGCGCCTGGCCCGGGCCCTGCGGGGCCTGGGGATCGGGCGGGGTGACCGGGTCACGGTGTACATGCCGACGACGCCCGAGGCGATCATCCTCATGCTCGCCGTCGTGCGGATCGGCGCCATCCACTCGGTGGTCTTCGCCGGCTTCGGGGCCGGCGCCCTGGGCGAGCGCATCCGCATGTCGGGCTCCAAGGCCGTCTTCGCCGGCGACATCACCTGGCGCAAGGGCAAGGCCGTCGACCTGAAGACCATCGTCGACAAGGCCCTGGTCGACTCGGGCGAGTCCGTCGAGCGGGTGGTGGTCCTCCAGCGCTCACCCGACGGCTGCGCCATGACCGAAGGCCGCGACATCACCTGGGACGAGTTCCTGGCCGGCGGCGAGGGCCAGGACGGCAGCCACGAGGTCATGGAGGCCAACGATCCCGCCTTCATCCTGGCCACCTCGGGCACGACCGCCGCCCCCAAGCTGGCCGTCCACGTGCACGGCGGCTTCCAGGTGGGGATCAACTCGACCGGCCGTTGGGTGATGGACCTGCGCCCCGACGACGTGTGGTGGTCGACGTCGGACATCGGTTGGATCGTCGGCCACAGCTACATCGTCTATGCCCCGCTGCTGGTGGGGGCGACCACCATCGCCTTCGAGGGGTCAATCGACCATCCCGGCCCCGAGACCTTCTACCGGATCGTCGAGGAGAACATGGTCACGGGCATGTTCACCTCGCCCACCGCCGTGCGCCTGATGATGCGCTACGGCGAGGAGGTGGCGGCCGGCTTCGACCTCACCACCCTGACCCGGGTGCTCTGCGCCGGCGAGACCCTGAACCCGCCGGCGTGGGAATGGCTGCAGCAAAAGGTGCTGGACGACCGGATCCCGGTCATCGACCACATGTGGCAGACCGAGACCGGCGGGCCGGTGTTCGGCAACCCCTACGGCCTGGGCCTGCTGCCCATCAAGCCGGGGTCGGCCGGACTGCCCATGCCGGGCTGGGACGTGGAGATCATCGATCCCGACGGCAAGCCGGTGGGCCCGGGCGAGAAGGGGATCGTCATCATGACGCGGCCCTTCCCGAGCCTGACCCCCACCATCTGGGGCGATCCCGAGCGCTACGCCCGGGACTACTGGTCGAAGGTCGAGAGCCGGCCGGACGTGTACTACACGGGCGACGCCGCCGAGACCGACGAGGACGGCTACTTCTGGTTCTCGGGGCGGGCCGACGAGATCATCAAGATCGCCGGCCACCGCATCGGCACCGTCGAGGTGGAGACCGCCTTCCTGCGCCACCCGGCGGTGGCCGAGGCCGGCGTGACCGGTCGCCCCGACGAGCTGCGGGGCGAGGTCATCTCCGCCTTCGTGGTGCTGCGCGCCGGCCACGAGGCCTCCGAGGAGATGAAGAAGGAGCTGGTGGCCACGGTGCGCAACGAGCTCGGGCCGGTGGCGGTCATCGCCGACTGCAACTTCGTGTCGATGCTGCCCAAGACCCGCTCGGGCAAGATCATGCGCCGCGTCTTCAAGGCCGTGGTGCTCGGCAAGGACGTGGGCGACGTGTCCACCATCGAGGACGAGGGCTCGGTGGAGGAGGCCGGCGAGGCCTGGAAGCTCATGATGAAGGAAGTCGCCAACTCCCCCGGTGAAGACAGCTAGCCAGCTGGCGGGGGGAACGCTCAGCCGGAAACACCAGGCCCCCGTGCCCGTGGAGAGAAGACGGACACGGGGGCCGGGTGTGCTACCGGCAATGGCGATCAGTCGAAGTCGACTTCGATGTCCACCTTGTGGTTGCCGCCCTTGTTGCCGTGGCCTCCGTCATGGCCGCCGGCGTTCTGGGCGTGGTGGCGCCCGCCCTTGCCGTGATGGTCGCCGCGGGGCGTGAAGGTGACCGTCCCCTCGGAGTCCTCGTAGTCATCGCTGCCGCCGGTGATGTCGAGGACGATCTTCCGGTCCCGGAAGTCGTCTTCGGTGACCTCACCCTCCATCTCCAGGTCGCCGTCGTCGAGGTGGAAGACACCCTCGCAGTCGGCCGTGAACTCCCGGTCGCCCCGGTCGACCTCGGTCAGCTCGCAGGTGCCGTCGCCATCGCCGGCGTCGTCCCAGTCCGTCTCGAAGAGGTCCATCTCGATCGAGAACTCGTCGCCCTCGCTCGGCCCGTCCCTCCCCGTGTCATCCCCTTCGAAGTCGGTGAACTCCCCGATCAGGTCGAAGTCATCGTTGGAATCGTTGGCCCACGCTGCGGGGGAGGACACGACAAAGCCCCCCACCAACAGCCCGGACGCGACAACAGCAGCCAGTCTCCGCACTTGCGTTGTCCTTTCCCCAGTGGGGCTGCGCCCCTATGTGCACCCGGCGGTACGTGAGTGGGGACGAGGGGTCCCGTTCCCCGAGTGGTGTTCCCAGGCGGCGCTCATTCTAGACATATGTGTCACTCGGTGCAATTAGGCACAAAGTGTACAAAAGTGAACAAATGTTGAACTCAGCCGCCCCGAACCCCGCGCTGCAGGCCGCCGTCGAGGAGGTCGAGGGCCTCGGAGACCATGCCCACCAGGTCACCCCGGCCGCCGGCCGAGACCCACAGCGAGATGGCGGTCCGCAGCGAGGCCAGCGTGGCGGAGGCGATCACGCCCGGGCGCAGGTCGACGAGGGGATCGACGCCGAGGCGTTCGGCCACCATCTCCGTCATGGCCTGCTCCCAGGTCCGCTGCGAGCCCATGGCCCGGCTCTGCAGGGAGGGCGTGGCCCGGATCAGCTGGGCCCGGCGGAGGAGAAGCTCCCGGTCCTGCTCGTGGCCTCCGGCCAGGGACAGGAGAGCGTGGCGCAAGGCAGTGAGCGCGGGCTCGTCCGCCGGGCGGGCGGCCAGGGCCTCCCGCAGCTCCTCGAGCCGGCGAGGCTGATCGGCGAGGAGCGCGTCCTCCTTGGTGGCGAAGTAGCGGAAGAAAGTGCGCCGAGACACGTCGGCCGCGGCGGCGATGTCGTCCACCGTGACCAGGTCGAAACCCCGCTCCTCGAAGAGCGTGAGCGCCGCCTCCTCCAGCTGGGCCTCGGTCCGCCGGCGGTGGCGTTCCCGCAGGCCTTCGGGCTGGCCTTCCGGCGGCGGCTCGGGTTCGGTCATTGCCACGGATCGATCTCCTCACCATCTTCGCTGAACAGGTGGATGGCGCCCACCGGGCAGCCCCGGGCGACCTGGATGAGCTTCTCGGCGGCCAGCTCGGCCACGCCCGGCTGCGGCTCGGAGACGTCGTCATCCCCGAAGTCGAAGGCCGCGGGGGCAGACCGGACGCAGTTGCCCGTGCTGATGCAGGTGTCGGCATCGACCTTCACGGTGTACCTCATCGTCTTCATGTTCCCCCCGAGCGTTGTCGCACAGTGCCCTCTTGCACTGAGTGACAGATCGTTCTAGCGTACCTCCCGCGTCCGGTTTGTCCCAGTGATGGGGCCGACTGGGGGGTTGGGGACGGGGAGGGACCGGACCACGTCCGGCCCTCCCCAGCTGGGGGGCGGCGCACCAGGCCCGGCCGCGCCGCCCTCCTCCCCGCGCTAGTTGGCCCCCTCGTCGCCGGCGTAGAGGGTCTCGATGACGGCCGAGTACTTGGC
>JBOGFO010000173.1:0-11505 GCA_050743445.1 Acidimicrobiia bacterium | reverse complement strand
CCCGAGTTCCAGGAGCGCTTCGACTACCCCGCCCTCGACCCCGCCGCCAAGCGGGCCATCCTCGGCGCCAACGCCGCCCGCCTCCACGGCCTCGACCTCGCCGCCCTCGCCGGTACCTGTCGGACGGGGAACGGGCCAGGGGAGTAACCGAGGGCTGGGGTTCTCGACGACCCGGTGATGGTGCCGAGCAGAATCCCTGCCTCGGATGGCTTCCAGTCGTTACCATCGGCTCTGCGCTCGTGGCCGGCGAAATGGCCTCCTCTGGACGGAGATCCGAGGAGGCGTCGTGGTCCCAGGCCTGCACTTCAGCCGACATGCGCTGAGGCGTATGGCGGGTCGGCACATCTCACCCGCCGAAGTCGAGGAAGCATGGGCAAGCCGCAATACCACCTACGCCCGCCTTGTGCAGAGGGCCAAGCATCGCCTGGTGATCCTGGGCACGACGGCTGGTGGGCGACGTCTCAAGGTCGTGGTTCTCGCCCGTGACGAGCGGCACGTGGTGACGGTCGCGCCGATCGGGACGAGGAGGGATAGCGTGATGCGTGGCATGTTGATCCAGTACGACACCGAGGTCGGCGCCTACTACGCGCAGCTCGGTACCGGCGAGGTGGCCCGCACGGTCCATGTCTCCGACCAGGTGATGGTCGACGTTGAAGCCGACGGCCAGGTGCACGGGATCGAGTTGCTGTGCCCGCCCGGCCATCTCGGAGACACCGAGCGTACCGAGCTGATCACCCGGTTCCCCGCCGCGGAGCAGGCCCTGAGCGAGCTTCAGCGGATCATGCCCCTGCCCGCGTGACCACACCTCTACTGCCGTCCGATCAGCGGCGCGGCGCCTTGGCGGCGGAACCCCGGGCCTCTTCCACGGGGTAGCGCTCGGCATTCTCCGCCAGCTTCCGGTCGGCGGCGGCCAGGAGGTCCACACCGAGGACGTCGGCCAGCCGGACGAGGTAGATGAGGACGTCGGCCAGCTCGTCGCCGATGGCGCCGGCCCGGGCCGGGTCCGCCATCACCTCGGCGGACTCCTCCGGCGTCAGCCACTGGAAGTGCTCGATCAGCTCACCGACCTCGCCGGCGAGCGCCATCGACAGGTTCTTCGGGGTGTGGAACTGCCCCCAGTCCCGCTCGTCGGCGAACTGGCGGATGCGGACCTGCAGCGCGCTGAGACCGTCGTCACCCATGGCCCCAGTCTCGTCAGCCGGCGCCGTCTCGGCCACCGCGCCAGCCGGTCACGGACAGGGCGTCCCTCCCGGGACTTCCCCGAACCGAGAGGTGACCCGATGGCCCAGCCCTTCCCTTCCAGACCCGCCGTCAGCGACGAAAGGTGCTCCTCCACCGGCCGGCGCCCGACCGCCCGCCTGTCCCATCACGCCCGGATCCGATGCCGGGAGATGGGCCTCGGCACCAAGGCCGTCAAAGCCGTGGTGGCCGCGCCGGAGATCGACCTCCCCGCCGGCGGCGGACTGCGTTCCCTGGTGGCCGGCGTGCTGGCGGTGATCTACGACGCCGGGACCAACGAGGTCGTCACGTCCTGTGGGCGCAGGGCGAGAGCCGGGAGGGCGGGCCGGTCCGACAGGCCGCCGGCTGACAGCACCGCCGCCGTCACGGCGGCCGCGTACCTCTAGGATGACGACACTGCACGACATCCTCACCGCTCCCCTGGAGGTGCGCCCGCCAATCGCCGCCGGGCCGCTGCTCCTTTTCCCCGTCTTCACCGCCGCCGCCTCCGCCCCGCCCTACGTCTGCGGCCCGCAGATCGAGGCGGACAACCTCCTCCACGTCCACGAGAAGGAGGGCGGCGGCGCCGCCGTCCCCGAGCTCGTCCTCACCCACGGCGCCGGCCTGCCGCTCCTGCTCCTCGAGGGCGAGACGATGCTCGGCGCCAGGCAGAACCGCACCCTCAACGTGACGGTGCTCTGCCTCCCGGACGTCCCCGCCACCCTGCCAGTCTCGTGTGTGGAGGCCGGCCGGTGGGGCGCCGCCCGGCCCACCACCCGCTCCCCCAACATCGCCCCCTCCGGGTTGCGGGCGGCCAAGACCCGCTCGGTGGGCGACTCGATGCGGGCCCGGGCGGCCAAGTTCTCAGACCAGGGTGAGGTGTGGGCCCACGTCGGCGCCTACTCCGACCGGCACGCCGCCGCCTCCCCCACCGCCGCCCTGGAGGACGTCGCGCAGAGCATCGGACCCCAGATCGACGCCCTCGTGGCCGAGCTCCGCCCGGCCGACGGCCAGCGGGGCGTCATCGTCGCCGCCGGCGAGCACATCGTCTCCCTCGACCTCTTCGACAAGCCCGAGACCCTGGCCCTGTATTGGGACGGGCTCGTCGCCGGCTACGCCGTCGAGGCGATCGGCACCACGCCGCCCATGCTGTCAGAGGCCGACGCCCGGGCGTTCGTCGACCGGGTGCTCGGTGCCCCCGCCACCGACGCCCCCGGCGTGGCCCTCGGCACCGAGCTCCACCTCGCCGACGGCCGCCTGACCGGCAGTGCCCTGGCCTGGGAGGGGTCCCTCGTCCACGTCGCCGCCTTCGAGACCTCCGCCTCCCGGCCCGACGGTCCGATCGAGCGCCGGTGGTGACCGATGACTTCCAGGCCTCCGGGGCGTCACACTCGTAGACGCCCACAAGGAGGGACCGATGTCCACACGCGTGATCCGTTACCGGACGAAGCCCGAGGCGGCCGATGAGAACCAGAAGCTCGTCGAGGATGTCTTCGCGGAACTGGCCGATGTTCGTCCTGCCGGCCTGCGCTACGCCAGCCTGCGACTGAGCGACGGGACCGGCTTCGTCCACGTCGTCACGTTCGCCGACGACGCCGCCCAGAAAGCCCTGGCCGGCATCGCCGCCTTCGGCCGCTTCCAGGCCGGCATAACCGACCGATGCGACGAGCAGCCGGTCGCGCTCGAGGCCACGGTGGTCGGTTCCTACGGCTTCGACAGCGGCGGGTGAGCAGCACGAACTGCTGGCGACCTTCCGGGGAGAACTCCTCGGCGCCGTCACCGCCCAGTCGAACATCATCAGCGCCCAGACCAGAACCCTGGTACTTGCCAACCTGGGGGCCGTGCTATCCGTTGCCGCACTCGCCTTCGGGACGGCGAGATAGCAGCGATGTCGTGCGCTTCTCCGGGCGCTGACGGGTAGCCAACCTAGCGAACACCGGCCCGGGAAAGCCGCCGTCAGGCCAGTTCCACCACGCCACGGGTGGCTCGCCGCAGGCGCTCGTCGGTGGTGATCAACGCCCCGTCCACGCTGAGGGCGAGCGCCACGTACAGGGCGTCTTTGGCCGCGATCTGGCCCAGGAGGTCGTAGGCCCGGGCCAGCAGCGGGGGGATCGGCAGGCGGTGGATGCTCAGCCGAGCGAGCGCACCAACGTGCGACTCGATTTCAGGCAGATCGCCGGCTCGTTCGATGCGAGCCAAAGCCTGGAACACCTCCGCGTCCAGATGGGCGGGGGCGATGACATCCGACGCCGCCCGCATCGACTTCTCGACCCGGGCGGCGGGGCGATACCGGCAGAGAACATCCACCACGGCGGCGGCGTCGATGACGGCAATGGTCACCGGCGCTTACGGGCCAACGCCTCCTGCACCTCGGCGCGGGCCTCGTCGACGAAGTCGGTGCCGGTCTTGCCCGACTGGCGGGCAGGAGGCAGGGACTGGACGGATTCGAGCCACTCCTCGACGCTGAGCGTGTCGACATGGGCGGAGAGGACCTCGACGACATACGCGCGCAGGCTCGTCTTCTGGAGCGCGGCTCGTCGGACGAGCTGGGCGTGCACATCGTCAGGCAGGTCTCGGAGCAGCATGTCCATCGCCTGATGATATCAGATCGATATCATTCCTCGGGTGGTCGGTCCGTCACCATCTCGAAAATCCCCGTCCGGTGCGCGGGGACCGAGGGTAACCTCGCCCACTCGATGGAGAGAGCCCGAATCCAGTTCCTCTTCGGTGACGACGTCGATCCCCACGACCTCGACGTGCGCAGTGACCTCCTCGCCGGCGAGTGGGACGAGGACTACGGGGACGACCGGTTGGAGCGGCTGCGAATCGGGGCCGGCGAGATCGTCATCGCCCAGGTCGCCGGGGACAACCCACCCGAAGTGTGGGCCACCGCCGAGCGACTCCTCGGTCTCGGCCTCGATCGTCACCAGGTGTTTCTCGAGCTGCGCGTGGCCCTTCTGGAGGCGATCGGGGCCGCGGCCCGTGACGGCACCACGGACGTCTACTCCGGGGACCGCTACCGGGAGCTGCTGGCCGCCCTGCCACTCTCGACCGTCACCGAGGTCGCCAACGCCGTTATCGCCGTCGTCGCCGAGCACCAGGGGTTGCCAGGGGACGAGGTTGGTCGGTTCGTCGTCGAACACCTCCGGCTGGCGGCCGGTCTCGACGACGATTCCCCGCGGGGGGAACTGACCGCCATCCTCGTCGAACGGCGGGCGGCCATGACCGCCACTCTCGTCGACCTGGTCATCACCGAGCTGACCGACGGCGGTCCCCTCGAGTACCTCCCGCCCGACCGCCTCATCCACGTCGAGCGGCTCACCGCCGGCATCGTGCTCACCCACCGCCTCACCGACGGCGAGGTGGACCTCGGTGTGCTCACCGCCGGTTTCGACCTGGCCGGCTTCGCCCGCCGGCACGAGCTCCGGCTGCCGGGCGGAGCCGAGATCGACGTGTTCTCCCTGGAGGACGGCCACCCGGTCTGGCAGGGCCCCGCGGGCTGGCTCGATGCCTACGGGGCCGGAGCCCTCCTGGCCATACGGGTCGGCGATGACGACGCCCTCGAGATCTCCGAGCTCGCCGTCGAGCCCGCACACGATCCTGCGCTGGTGGCGCGCCTGCGGGCCGTCTACGACACCGAGCTGGCCGAAGCCGGCGTACCCGTGTTCGTCGAGCATCTTCTCCTCGGCCTTCTGGCCGGGGACGGCAACAGCTTCGCCAAGCCTCGCCCGCCGCTGACGGCGCTGTGCGAGGCGGCCGAACTGGAGCGGCGCAGCGGCCACGTGGCCCACGACGACAGCGTGTGGCAGGCCGGATTCGAGCACGCCGTCACCGAGCGGATCCTCGACCGGCTGGAAGGCGACGAGGCCCGCACCGCGCTGCGCATCCTGCACGAAGCTGCCGACGACCACCCTGACCCGGCGGCGCTGCGAGAAACGCTCGCCGGTCTGGCGCAGCCGGGGGTGGCTGACGCCGTCCTCGACGAGCTGATCCCCGGCCCCGGTGTCGACGACGACGCCGACCCCACCCTCATCGATGCCGTCCGAGACGCGGCCTCCGCCTGGGCCGAACGTCTCCTCGGCACGGCCACCTCGCGGGCGGAGATGGCCCTGGCCCGCTGGGTGGCCGCGGTGGTGGCCGAGCGGCGGGGGGAGGTTCTCGTGGCCGACGCCCACCTCATCCTGGCGATCGAGGCCGACCCCGATTTCGAACCGGCGCTCGACCGGGCGGCCTGGTATGCCTCTGACCGGGGCGACGCCGCCCGGGCGCTCCGCCTTTGGCGGCGCCTGGAGGTCGCCGACCCCGCGGACCTGGACACGGTGGCGCCCTTCACCCGTCCCATCGGCCGGGAACCGGGACGCAACGAGCCCTGCTGGTGCGGGTCCGGACGCAAGTTCAAAACCTGCCACCTTGGCCAGCCCCCGGCGGCGCCGCTGCCCGACCGGGTCGTCTGGCTGTGCCGCAAGGCCGTCGGTTACCTCAAGCACTCCGGTGGCGGGCCCACGGCCGACGTGGTCGCCTGCGCCGTCGCCCGGGCCCTCGACCCCGACGACCCGGAAAGCATCGCCGAGAGCCTCGATGACCCCATCGTCCTCGACGCCGCCCTCACCGAGGGGGGCTGGTTCGAACGCTTCGTCGCCGACCGGGGGTCGCTCCTGCCCGACGACGAGGCTCTCCTTGCGACCTCGTGGACAATGTGCGACCGGACCGTGTACGAGATCGAGGAGGTCAGCCCCGGCACCGGACTCAGCGTCGTGGACCTCCGCACGGGTGACCGCCTCGACGTGCGGGAGCGCACGTTCAGCCGCCAGGCCCGCACCGGCACGCTGGTGTGTGCCCGGGCGGTTCCCGACGGGGAGACCCACCAGTTCGTGGGGGCGGTGTTCCCGGTGGCGCCGGGCCGCGAAAACGAGCTCTTGGAGCTGTGCGACTACGGCGACCCCGAGGAGCTGTGCCGGTGGGTGCGGGCACTGCGCCTGCCGCCGACGTTGGTGACCCGGGAGAACGAACCCGTCGTCGCCTGCCAGGCCGTGTTGACGGTGGACGACCCCGCCGTCGCCGGCAAGGTCCTGGACCAGTGGTACGACGTCGAGGGTGCGGGGTGGGTGGAGATGTTCGAGGTCGCTCCCGGTGAGGACATCCTGCGGGCAATGTTCGAGTTGGACGGTGACCGGCTCACCGTCACCACCCATTCCGAGGCTCGCCTCGACCGTGTCCTCGGCGTGCTGAGGGACGAGCTGCGCGGCGCGGTGGTGGTATCGGAGAACCGTCGGCCATTGCGTACCGGTGAGATGCCCGAAGCCCCGCCCGTGCTCAGCCGTCGGGGTGGCGCGCCGGACGGAGCGCTGCTCGACCAGCTCGACCAGTCGGCCGTGGTCGTCCAGATCCAGGACGAGATGGAACGCCGTTGGCTCGACGAGCCCGTACCAGCCCTCGGTGGACTCACTCCCCGGGAGGCGGCCGCCGACCCCACCCGCCGCGAGCAGCTGGAACGCCTGCTCGACAGCTACCCGGACATCGATCCCACACCGGCCTCCCCCGGCTTCGGCCTGCGCCCGCAACGCCTGCGGACGCTGCTTGGCCTGCCACGCCGCTGAGCGGCACAACTCAGGCAGGCGGCCGCCCCCCAGGTCGAGACCAGGAGGTAGGACGTCACGGCGAAGGCCGGGTCGACGAGGAGCTCCGCGACCCGGTCCAGGTCCTCGGCCTTGACTGCCCCGGAGGCGATGATCTTGTCCCGGAGCTGTTCGAAGTTGGCCCGGTGGAGGTCGCAGCCGGCCGACCCGCCCGGCCAGCTCTCCAGGTACCCCTTGCTCCCGAGGTCGACCAGCCCGGCGGCGTCCAGGGCGCCGGAGGCGCGCCGGGCCCAGTCGAGCTCGGCGCCGGCGGCGGCGACCACGTCGATGAACGCATCATGGACCTGGTCGAACAGGTCCGCGTCTTCGGGCTCGCAGCCGGTGAGCACCGACACCGAGTAGCAGTCGAACTCGTCGAGGATCAGCCACCCGCCGGGCTTGAGGGCCGCGACCATGCGGGCCAGGGCCCGGCGCCGCTCGGGCACGTGGATGAGCACGAGCCGGGCGTGGATGAGGTCGAACTCCGCCTCGGGGAGGGGGTCTTCGACGATGTCGTGGCGGCACACCTTGAGGTTGCCGCCGGATTCGGCCCCCATCCAGCGGGGGTCGATGTCGGTGACGAGGACGCTGCCCGTCGGCCCCACCCGCCGGCTCAGCCAGGTGCCGATCGAGCCGCCACCCCCGCCCACCTCCAGGCACCGCCATCCCGGACCGACGCCGAGATCCTCGAGGCGAGCCTGGGTGACCGGGTCGTGGCAGGGAACGTCAATCAGCCCTCGAGGGTCTTAGGTAACGTTGTAACCCAAGACTGGCGAGCGCTGGAAGAGTGCGGTTCGAGGGGTGGGGGCCGGGTTCCCAGCGGCGACCTTTAGGGGCGCTGACCTGCGCCGATACCGTGCTCAGACGCGAAAATGTCGCCCTCAGTAACCTCTGCCTTGCGGCTTCAGCTCCTGCGGGCGACAAGGAACAACATACCACAGGTTCGGGGGTCCGCGCCAGTCAAATCCCGTGGGCACGACAGCTTTTCCCCTTGCGGGCGCGTTGGGGCCGGTCACGCCGGCGCGACCAGGACCGGAGCTCGGCGGTGGCCTCCTGGGCGACGGCGCGAAGACCCGGCTCACCCGGTTGAAACGGGCGGGCATGGATCAAAACGGACGACGAATCGGCCCCGGCTCCTCTCAGCGAGCCGTTGCTCTTACGTCGGCGATGCCGTCGCCACCGGGCGGTCGGACGGACCGGTCAACCAGGAAGGTGGTAGCGGCGGCGGCTGAGCCGCAGGCCGTATTTCTTCCCGTTCGGTGTGCGCGGTTGTGCCGGCTTGATGTTGGCCGGCCTTTTTCTACGTTCCCCCAGCATGGGAGGGTTTTCCAGAGTCGAAGGGGGGTTTCCTGCGGAGGGTGACGGAACGGACGTTCCGCCACAGGTTCGTGTCCGGGATGCCCGGGTTTGCCCGGCGCCGCAGCGCCGTGAGCAGCGAACCGTCGCCGTCCGAGTCGCTGAGACCGGCGCCGCCCCCTCTCTGCCAAGCCGTCAACGAAGAGCGTAATATTTCGCTAAAGTTCGCGTTTGCCGACGGTGTCCGGGAGGCGCCAGCGATCTTCCCGGGCGCCGGCGGCCCACAATGGGGGCGTGCGGCGCTGGCAGCCGAACCACCAGATCCAACGGGACGCGACCGTCATCGCCCTGGCCGAGCGCGACGGGGACCGCTGCTGGTACTGCGGCTGCCGGTTCGACGACCACGAGGGCGGCGGGCCCCGCACCCTCACCCTCGACCACGTCGAGCCCTTGGCCGGCGGGGGCACCTCGGACCTGGCCAACCTCCGCCTCTGTTGTCGAACCTGCAACCGCAACAAGGGTCAGATGGGTGCGGACGCCTACTCGGCCTCGGAGGTCCTCGACCGGCGCCGGCGCGAGGTCTACCGGGAGGAGCTCGAGGCGGCCGGCGTCACGCCGCCGAAGCGGCGATAGCGTCCGCGCCGTGGAGCGCTTCGGGGCGAAGCTGATGGCCGCCGACCGGGGCGGCGCCTACGTCGAGGTCCCGCCCGAAGTGGTCGCCGCCCTGGGCGGAAAGGGCCGCATCCCGGTGCGGGCCACCTTCGATGGCCTCGGGTACCGGGGGTCGATCGTCTCCATGGGCGCCGGCGCCGGCCGGGTCCTCGGCGTCCTCAAGTCGATCCGGGATCAGCTCGGCAAGGGCCCCGGAGACCTGGTGACGGTGACCGTGGAAGCCGACTCCGCCGAGCGCGCCGGCGCCGTCCCCGACGACCTCGCCGCCGCCCTCGACGGCGCCGGCCTGCGGGCCGCCTTCGACGGCCTCAGCTTCTCCCACCGCCGGGAGTGCGTCGTCTGGATCGAGGAAGCCAAGCGGGCCGACACCCGGGCCCGGCGGGTGGCGGGCACGCTCGAGCGGCTGGCAGCGCAACCCAGGCGCTGAACCGGCCAGGTGTTCGCCGGCGCTACTCCTCGGCGCTACTCGCCGGCGCTACTCCTCGGGCTCCGCCTTGACGTCAACGCTCCCGTCCTCGTTCCGGATCTCGTCGAACTTGTCGTTCGACCAGAACACCGCATGGGTGGCCTTGTAGGAGCGCTTGTCCCGGAAGATCAGGACTTCCGTCTCGTAGGGGGTGCCGCGTCCATCGGCCCCGCGGACCAGCAGCATCCGTCCGCCGACATAGCCGTGCTCACCCGGGTGGTGTCGGGACCCGACGATCTCGGGGGGCTCGGTGGGGACCGACTGGCGGCACTCCTCGAGCAGCTGCTCCGGGGGCAGCCGGAGGGGGCCGGCAACCCCGGGGGCCCGGCACACGTAGTTGAGCTCGAACCCACAGGTGCCAACCGACGAGTTGAGCCGGCAGAGGGTTTCGAAGTCCTTCGCCTCGGCGGCGGCGACGATGCGCTCGAAGTAGCTCCGGGCCGCCTCGTCGCTGACGGGGCCACCGACCCCGCCCTGCATCCACCACACCCACACTCCGCCGACCACCGCCAGGGCTACGAGGGGCACCAGCAGCTTGGCTCGCCTCGACCTGACCGGACGCTCCACCACGTTGACATCCATCGCCGGCCTACCTGTCGTCTCCGTCGCCGGGCACACGACCCACCGTCGGCGGCCCGACGGCGATGGTGTTGTAGGGAAGCCATACCACGTCGTGGATCGCAACGTCCTCGGTTTTCCCGACGGCGCGGACCCCGCCGAGGTCGGCGAGGTCCACCAGGCCGAGCAGCCTGCGCTCCCTGGCCTCGGCCACCAGGAGCCGCATCCCGTCAGGTGACCAGGTGAGCGGAACCCAGCCGTCGAGCGAGCTCTGCTCTCCGGTGGCGGGGTTGAGGAACACGGTGCCGCTGTCCCCGTCGCCGAGCGCCATCCACTGCGAGGGCGCCCAGGCCAGCGCCCCGAACTCCTCGACGGGCGGGTCGAGGATCCGCTCGGAGCCGTCGGGAGAGATCACGACGATGCCGGTGACCTCGCCGAGGGCCCCGGCCTCGGCCGCCGTCCCCTCCAGCACCGCCACCTCGCCGTCCGGACCCCAGGCGGGAACGCCGAACGACTGGTCATAGGGCGGGGCGGCCGTCCGCAGCTCGGTGGTGGCCTCGGTCTCGGGGTCGAAGACCATGAGCCGCTCGGTCGGCCGGTCCGTGGTGTGGTCGAGGCGGACGAAGGCGGCCCGGCAGTCGGGGGTGAGCGCCGGCCGCGCCCCCGCCGGGTCGGCCAGACCGGCGACGGGGAGGAACTGGTCGTCGGCGAAGCGCCGGAGCTCGTCGCGGTAGCCGACGGACTGATCGGCCACTGTGACGACGAGGTCGGTGTCGCACCCGCCCATGCCGTAGACCCGGCCGGTGCTGGTGCGGCGGTGGAGGCGGGGCGGGTTGAACTGCACCTCGTAGAGATCGCCGGCGGCCGCGCCCTCCCCCGCCGAGGCGAAGAAGCGGCCGCTCAGCGCCGGGTCGTACCGGCCCGGGTCGCGCAGGTCGACCGGCGATGCGGAGATCGAGACGGAGATTCCGACCGCCCCCACGAGGACGATCACGGCAGCCAGGAAGATGATCTTTCTCACGGCCTGTCAACGACGGGACGAATCGGTCATGACGCCCGGACCGGACGAAACCTCGCGCAGTGGTCGACAGAACGGGCAAGCGCAGGCTGGGGGCGAGGTGGGAAACAAGTCGTGAATATCGCCCCGGTTCGCGTCATTCGCCCCCATCCGGGCCGTCTCTCCTTGTGCAAGGCCGCCAGACCTGGGCGTGCGCGAACACCAAGGAGACGTAGATGCGCCGACGCAACCCCCTCATCGTGACCGCCGCCTCGGGGGCCCTCTTCCTCGCCGGCCTCGTGCCGGCAGCCGCCGCCGCCGACTCCGACATCGTCGACCGCTTCCACAACCTCCAGGCCAGCGGGATCATCACCCTCACGCCCGACGGCCGGGCCCACGCCGGGGCCATCACCGGGACGGAGGTCGTCGTCAACGCCGTCGGCGACGTCATCGAGCAGCTGCCGTTCGTGGCCAAGGCGCTCGACCGGCCGCTGGGCGCCAGCATCGCCGACGTGCCCTGCGTGCACGACACGGAGCGGGAGGGGTTCCAGGCCTACCTGCCCCCGGCTGAGTATCCGGTAAACAAGCGGAACGATCACCCAGCAGCCCGGCAACTACCTGAAGGGCTCGGTCGTCCCGCCCTACAAGTACGCCGACATGGCCGACTTCCACCGCAACGCGGT
>JBOGFO010000172.1:0-7818 GCA_050743445.1 Acidimicrobiia bacterium | reverse complement strand
GGCTTGTCGATGTCGCGGGTCGGCTCGGGGAAGTAGCTGTCGACTGCGTCCATCAACTCGATGATCTTGGCCTTCCAGCTCTCATCGCCCTCGAGGGCCTTGAGCGCCGAGACCCGCACCACCGGGATGTTGTCGCCGTCGAACTCGTACTCGCTGAGCAGCTAGCGCACTTCCAGCTCGACCAGCTCGAGGATCTCCTCGTCGTCCACCGCGTCGGCCTTGTTGAGCGCGACCACGATGTTGGGGACGCCGACCTGACGGGCGAGGAGCACATGCTCGCGGGTCTGGGGCATCGGACCGTCCGTGGCCGCCACGACCAGGATGGCGCCGTCCATCTGGGCCGCACCCGTGATCATGTTCTTGATGTAGTCGGCGTGCCCCGGACAGTCGACGTGGGCGTAGTGACGGTTCTTCGTCTGGTATTCGACGTGGGCGATGGCAATCGTGATGCCCCTGGCCTTCTCCTCCGGCGCCTTGTCGATCTGGTCGAAGGGCGTGAAGGTGACCGTCGGGTCGCCCTCGGCCAAGACCTTGGTTATCGCCGCCGTGAGCGTCGTTTTCCCATGGTCGATGTGCCCGATGGTTCCGATGTTCAGGTGGGGCTTGTTGCGCTCAAACTTCTGCTTGGCCATAGAAGTACCCCTGGCTCCTTCACGAGTTTTTTCTTTTCGGGGACACCCCGGTCCCCGGGGTTACTCACCGCGGACCCGAGCGACGATCTCACGCGAGATCGACTCGGGAACCTGCTGATACGAGTGAAACTGCATCGTGTACGTCGCGCGACCCTGGGTCCGCGAACGAAGGTCGGTAGCATACCCGAACATCTCCGCCAGGGGCACCTGCGCCCTCACCACCTGTGAGTTGCCGCGCGGCTCCATCCCGGCCACCTTTCCACGCCGGGAGGAGAGGTCTCCGATGACGTCTCCCATGTAGTCCTCGGGGGTGACGACCTCGACCGCCATGATGGGCTCGAGGAGGGCCGGCTTGGCCCGCTTGGCCGCATCCTTGAGGGCCATCGACCCGGCGATCTTGAAGGCCATTTCCGAGGAGTCGACGTCGTGATATGAGCCGTAGGTGAGGATGGCTCTGATGTCGACCATGGGATAGCCGGCCAGCACGCCTGATTCGAGAGCCTCCTGCATGCCGGCGTCGACGGCGGGGATGTACTCGCGGGGGATCACCCCACCGACGATCTTGTCCACGAACTCGTATCCCCCTCCGGGACCCGTGGGTTCGAGGTCGATGACGACATGGCCGTACTGGCCCCGGCCGCCCGTCTGGCGGATGTAGCGCTGCTCGATCTTGCGGACCGGCTCGGTGATGGTCTCCCGGTACGCCACCTGCGGCTTCCCGACATTGGCGGCCACCGAGAACTCGCGCATCATGCGGTCGATGAGGACCTCCAGATGGAGCTCGCCCATCCCCCAGATGATCGTCTGGCCGGTGTCCTCGTCGGTGCGGACCTGGAAGGTGGGGTCCTCCTCCTGGAGGGAGAAGAGAGCCTTCCCCAGCTTGTCCTGGTCGGCTTTGGTCCTGGGTTCGATGGCCACCGAGATGACGGGCTCGGGGAACTCCATCCGTTCCAGGATGATGGGCCGCTCCGGGTCGCACAGCGTGTCGCCCGTGGTGGTGAACTTGAGGCCGACGGCGGCCACGATGTCCCCGGCGAAGACGGCGGACTTGTCCTCCCGGTGGTTGGCATGCATCTGGAGGATGCGGCCCACCCGCTCTTTCTTGTCCTTGATGCTGTTGAGCAGGGCGCTGCCCTGGGGCAGGGTGCCCGAATAGACCCGGAAGTACGTGAGCTTCCCCACGTAGGGGTCGCTCATGATCTTGAAGGCCAGGGCCGCGAACGGCGCCTTGTCGTCGGGCGGGCGCTCGATCTCCTCGAGGCCCTTCATGTCCGTCCCGGTCACGGGGGGGACGTCCAGGGGAGAGGGCAGGTAGTCGATCACGGCGTCGAGGAGGGGCTGCACGCCCTTGTTCTTGAAGGCCGACCCGCACAGCACCGGGACCAGCTGGCTGGCGATCGTGCCCGCCCGGAGCGCCCGGCGGAGGTCGTCGGCCGTGATCTCCTCGTCGGCCAGGTACTTCTCCAGGACGACGTCATCATGATGGGAGACGACATCGACGAGCTGGTGGCGCCAGTGGTTGGCGTCGTCGATCAGGTCGGCGGGGATGTCGGTGGACTGCCACTGCTCCCCCATCCCCTCCTCCCAGACCAGGGCCTTCATGTTGAGGAGGTCGATCACGCCCCGGAAGAGGCCCTCAGAGCCGATCGGGAGCTGCACGACGGCGGGAACGGCGTCGAGACGCTCCCGGATCATGGTGACGGCCCGGTGGAAGTCGGCTCCGATGCGGTCCATCTTGTTGACGAAGCAGATGCGGGGCACCTGGTACTTGTTGGCCTGGCGCCAGACGGTCTCGGTCTGGGGCTCCACGCCGGCCACGGCGTCGAAGACGGCCACGGCCCCGTCGAGCACCCGCAGCGAGCGCTCCACCTCGAGGGTGAAGTCGACGTGGCCGGGAGTGTCGATCAGGTTGATCCAGCAGTCCTTCCACTTGGCCGTGGTCGCCGCCGAGGTGATGGTGATACCCCGCTCCTGCTCCTGGGCCATCCAGTCCATGACGGCGGCGCCCTCGTGCACCTCGCCGATCTTGTACGTCTTCCCCGTGTAGTAGAGGACGCGCTCCGTGGTGGTGGTCTTCCCCGCGTCGATGTGGGCCATGATCCCGATGTTCCGGGTTCTGGCCAGGGGGAACTCCCGGATCAGAGGAGCGCCCTTCTTCGGTTGCACCGCCTTCGGTTCTGCAGCCATCTCTTTCTTTCTTCGGGGACACCCCGGGCCCCGGGCTCGGGGCAAGGTACGGCCGGGCGAAGCGCCCGGCCGGTGGGTGGCGGTCGGCCCGCCTGCGAGTAGACGCACGGCTACCGGCTCGCACCCACCCCCTTCGTCGTTTCCGTTCGGTTCAATGTCGCGGTGTTGCCAATCTCGGGAACCTCACCACCTGTAGTGCGCGAACGCCTTGTTGGACTCGGCCATCTTGTGCAGGTCGTCCTTGCGCTTGACCGACGCACCGACGCCGTTGGCGGCATCCATGAGCTCGGCCGCCAGGCGCTGCGCCATCGTCTTCTCCCGGCGCTGGCGGGAAAACCCGATGATCCACCGGATGGCCAGGGTGGTCGACCGGCGGGGGCGAACCTCGACGGGGACCTGGTAGGTGGCGCCACCGACCCGGCGGCTGCGCACCTCGAGGGCAGGCTTCACGTTGTCGAGCGCCCGCTTGAGCGTGGCCAGGGCGTCACCGCCCGTCTTCTGCTCCATCTCCTCGAGGGCGTCGTAGACGATCCGCTCGGCGAGGGAGCGCTTGCCCCGCAGCAGCACCTTGTTCACCAGCTGGGTCACGAGGACCGACCGGTGGATCGGGTCGGGCATGAGATCACGTCGGGGGGCGGGACCCTTGCGCGGCATCAGCTCTCCCTCTTGGCGCCGTAGCGGCTGCGGGCCTGCTTGCGGTTGCGCACGCCGCTGGCGTCGAGCGTCCCCCGGATGACCTTGTAGCGGACCCCGGGCAGGTCCTTCACCCGGCCACCACGCACGAGCACGATGGAGTGCTCCTGGAGGTTGTGGCCGATCCCGGGGATGTAGGCGGTGACCTCGATGCCGCTGGTGAGCCGGACCCGGGCGACCTTGCGCAGGGCGGAGTTCGGCTTCTTGGGAGTGGTGGTATAGACGCGGGTGCACACACCCCGCCGCTGGGGCGCGCCTTTCAGGGCCGCAGTCTTGGTCTTCTCCGGCTTGGACTGGCGGCCCTTGCGGACCAGCTGCTCGATCGTGGGCACCGCGCTCCTCAGAAAACAGGTCTCGACAGAACGAAACACGATAGCTGAGCCAGCCGACGCCCAGGAAACGACATTCCCGGACCGGGGCGACTGGCAGGTTGTGGAAGGAAAAGTAAGTCTCTACCATCGCTCGGCGTGGGGGGAGCAGACTGTTGACCTCGAGCGCGCTCGGGCAGGTGATCGAACGGCACGGCGACGCCCTCTACGACTTCGCCCTGGCCGTCACCGGCCGGCCTGATGCGGCCGCCGCGGTGGTGGCCGAGGCGCTGCCCGGGGTGGTCGCCGAGCACGGGCCGCGGGTCACCCGGGCCACGCTGCTGGGCTCGGTGCTGGTGGCGGCCGTCCCCCACGCCCCCGCCACGCCGGAGCTGTCCGGGGAGCTGCTCGAACCCGGCCTCGGCTCGCCGGACGAGCTGCAACGCCTGTGCCGGGAGGCGACCCAGGTCCTTGACGCCCGCGACCGGGGGATCCTCGACCTGACCCTGCGCCAGGGTTTGGAGGGAGAGGCGCTCGGTGAGGCGCTGGGCATCTCGCCCGGCCAGGTGCTGGCCACGACCCGGGTGGCGATGGAGACCGCGGAGCACGTGGTCGGGGCGATCCTGCTCTCCCGGCTGGCCCAGGAGGACTGCCCGGGCCTCGCCACCCTCCTGGAGGAGCTCCCGACGGGGACGGGAGCCGATCGCCTGGCCGACCTGGTCGTGACCCACGGAGAGGGGTGCGCGGCCTGCGGCGATCGCCGCCGGGCCCTGGTGCCGGTCACCTCGCTGCTGGCGGCCGTGCCCTCCACCCCGGCTCCGCCCGAGATGATGCGGACCCCTTCGCTGCCCCCCGGCCCGCACCCCCGGCCGCTGACGCTCCGGCGCTGGAGCCGGCCGGGACTCGTGCTGGGCGCCGCCGCCGGGGCCGTCCTGGTCGTCCTGGCGGGTTGGACACTCACCCGGGGCGACGAGGACGACCCTGCCGCCCAGGCCGCCCCCGCGGGACGGCTCGAAGCGCCCCGCAACCCGCTCGAGATCCTGGCCACCGAGGCGGGAACGACCCTCGAGATCGGCAACCCCGGTTCTGAGACCCTCGAGTTCGCCGCTCGGGCCGATGCCCCCTGGCTCCAGGTCGAACCCACCGACGGCCGCCTCCCTCCCGGCGGCCGGGCCCAGCTGAACGTGGTGGTCGATCGGGACCGTGCCCCCGAGGGCGAGGCGGCCAGCGAGATCCGCATCAGCTCGACCGGAGGCTCCACCGTGATCCCCGTCCAGGCCGCGGTCGAACGGGCGCCCGGCCTGTCCGGGCTATCGGTCACGCCCGAGGCCGCCGTGAAGCTCGGCTGCCCGGGCACGGGCCCGGTTGTGGCCCGGGTCAGCGTGGTGGAGGAGTCCGGTGTCGAGCGGGTCGAGCTCCACCAGCGTCACGGGCGGCTCGGCGAGGTCGTGACGGCCATGGCCCGGGACGGCGAATCCTGGCTGGCCGCGCTGGGGCCGTTCCCCACCGCCGGCGAGGTCCACTGGTGGGTCACCGCCGTCGACATCAGGGGCAACGCCACCAATTCCCCCCCGGAGGTGCTCACCGTCTCGGCCTGTTAGCTGCTAGGGCTAGGACGGCGGGAGCCGACGGCCGGGAGTGGGGACCGCAGGCCGGAGTGCGAAAAAGTATGGACATCGCCAACTTCCAGGACCTCATGGAGCGCACCTACGGGGCCCGTGACCGGGCTCGGGGCCGGGAGGCCACCGTCGCCTGGCTGGCCGAGGAGGTGGGCGAGCTGGCCCGGGCCGCCCGCAAGGGCGACACCGCCGAGCAGCTCCACGAGCTCGGCGACGTCCTCGCCTGGCTCGCCTCCCTGGCCGCGCAGCTGGGCCTGAACCTGGACGAGGCCGCGGCCCGCTATGCAGGTGGGTGCCCCCGGTGTGGGGACACCCCCTGCAGCTGCAACTGACCTACCGCTACTCCTCGGTTCCCGTGCCGCCCAGGTTGGACTCGGGCACCCCGAAGTCGACGATCTCGCCCTCGCCGCCGGTGTCGATCGAGCTCTCGCCCAGGGACCGCAGCCAGTCGGCCAGGTCCTGGTCGGTGTCGGAGGAGTAGAAGGGCAACGGCTGGGCCTCGGGGGCCTTGGTCTCGATGGACCGGTACCGCAGCATGCCGGTGCCCGCCGGGATGAGCTTGCCGATGATGACGTTCTCCTTCAGGCCGAGCAGCTGATCCGAACGGCCCTCGATGGCCGCCTCGGTCAGCACCCGGGTGGTCTCCTGGAAGGAGGCGGCCGACAGCCACGAGTCCGTGGCCAGCGATGCCTTGGTGATCCCCATCAGCTCCGGACGGCCTTCCGCCGGCTGCTTGCCCTCTTCCACGAGGGCACGGTTGGTGTCGGCGTACGTCCGGGAGTCGACTTTCTCGCCGGGCAGGAACTCGGAGTCCCCCGGCTCGGAGACGGCGACCCGCTTGAGCATCTGCCGGACGATCAGCTCCACGTGCTTGTCGTGGATGGACACGCCCTGCTCCCGGTACACCCGCTGGACCTCGTCCACGAGGTATTGCTGGGTCTCCCGGATGCCCTTGATGTCGAGCAGCTCCTTGGGGTCGAGCGGGGTCTTGTCGTCACCCACGAGACGCTGACCGGCACCGACCTCCTGGCCGTCCCGAACCGCGAGCTGGATACGCCGGGAGACGGGCGCGTAGGCGTCCTCCACCCCGTCGTCGCCGACGATCGTGACCACCCGCTCACCCCGGTCGTTCTCCTCGACCCGCACCACGCCCGAGGTCCGGGCCAGGGTGGCCTTCCCCTTCGGGCTGCGGGCCTCGAACAGCTCCACCACACGGGGCAGGCCGTGGGTGATGTCCTCACCGGCCACACCACCGGTGTGGAACGTCCGCATGGTGAGCTGCGTGCCGGGCTCGCCGATCGACTGGGCGGCGATGATCCCCACCGCCACGCCGAGGTCGACGAGGATGCCGGTGGCCATCATCCGGCCGTAGCACTTCTGGCAGACCCCGACGACGGCGTCACAGGTCAGCACCGACCGCACCCGGATACGGGCCACGGCCGGGTCGGAGGCGATGGCGCTCAGCTCCGGCTCTCCCAGCTCGCCCTCGTTGCGGGCCAGCACCCGACCATCCGACAGGTTGACGTCCTCGGCCAGCACCCGGCCGAGGAGCTTGACCTCGAGCAGGCGCTCCTCGACGGTGGTGTCGACGGGGATTCCCCGGGTCGAGCCGCAGTCCTCCTCCCGGATGATCAGCTCCTGGGCCACGTCCACCAGACGCCGCGTGAGGTAGCCGGAGTCGGCTGTCCGCAGGGCGGTGTCGGCCAGGCCCTTGCGGGCGCCGTGCGTGGAGATGAAGTACTCGAGGACGGAGAGGCCCTCGCGGAAGTTCGACTTGATGGGCCGGGGGATGATCTCGCCCCGGGGGTTGGCCACCAGGCCTCGCATACCGGCGATCTGGCGGACCTGCATGATGTTCCCTCGAGCCCCGGAGCCCACCATCATGTCGATGGGGTTGAACTTCTCCTTGGCCAGGTTCCTCTGCATGGCCTCCCGGACCTTGTCCGTGGCCTCGGTCCAGATCTCGATCTCCTTCTGGCGACGCTCGTCGTCGGTGATGACGCCCTTGCGGAACTGGGTCTCCACCTTCTCGGCTTCCTTCTCGAACCCGTCGAGGATGGACCGCTTGTCGGGCGGCGTCTTCACGTCCTCGATCGAGATGGTGAGGCCGGAGCGGGTGGAGAAGTGGAAGCCCAGGTCCTTCAAGCCGTCGAGGCTCTCGGCCACCACCGCCTTGGGATAGCGGCGGACCAGCTCGTCGACCACGACGGTCATGTCCCGCTTCTTCACCGCCCCTTCGACGAAGGGGAAGTTCGCCGGGAACGCATCGTTGAACAACAGCCGTCCGAGGGTCGTCTCGACCATGACACGGGGCTCATCGCCGTTCCGGGGCTCGAGACGCTTGAGGACCGCGGCCTCGGGGTTGGCATCGTCCCGGAC
>JBOGFO010000171.1:0-3723 GCA_050743445.1 Acidimicrobiia bacterium | reverse complement strand
GCATCCAGTAGCCGGTCCGGGGGGCGGCATCGGAGCGAGCCGGGGGGGAGGGCGGCGAGGCGCCCGGCGGCGAGCTGCTGGTCGGGGGCGCCTCGCCGGGCGGAGCCGTGGGTGGCGGAGCCGGGGCGGCGGACGGGGGGGCTCCGGGGCGGTTGGCGGCCGGGCCCCAGCCGATGGTGTGGATCTGGTTGAACCACGCAGCGGTGGCCGCTTCCCGGAACGCCGTCTGGGACTCGGGAGACGACATGATCCGCCAGTCGCCGTGCTCGGCGTAGTCGACGTCGAAGTAGACGACGGCGGCGATGTCGGAGTAGGCGCCGCACCAGGGACACTCCGCTGTCTTCGGGACGTCCATGAAGACCTGGTGGGCTTTGCGGAACCAGTCCGGTTTGGCCGCCGGGTCGTTCGGCTGTTCCTGCACCCCGTACTCACCGATCATGATCGGCTTGGGGTGCTGGCGGGCGAAGACCATGAACTCGTCGAAGATCTCCAGCGCGTGGCGCCACCGGTCGCCCTGGTCCCGTTCGGAGACGCCCCAGTTGTACCCGTCGGAGGCGATCCAGTCGACGTAGTCGTCACCCGGGTAAAAGAACGGCGCCGGCGGCTGGTCATCGGTGTAGGGCCGGGGGTCCTTGAAGCCGGCGGCGTTGGCGGTCCACGCCCAGATGACGTTGGTCGCGCCTTCCGCCTGGAAGATCCGCCACATGTGCCGCCAGGCGGCCACGAACTCCTCGGGACCCTTGACGATGTCCTGCTTGCGGCGGCCGTCCATCTCCCAGCAGTAGCGCATGAAGAACTCGTGGCCGAACGCCTTCATGACCTGGGCCGTCGTGCGGATGACGTTGTCGAGGGCACCACTTCGGATCTTGTCGCTGTCGGTGCAGCCCCACCCGACCAGCGGGATCCGGCCCGACTCGATGTCCCAGGTCTCCATCCACGACATGGAGCCCGCCTCGGCGAAGGCGTCGAAGTCGCCGTAGTAGCGGTTGTTGATGTCCATGGTCCGCCCGAGGGCCTGCTCGAGCTGGACGATGCCCTGCTCTTCGGGGGCCAGGTCGTCGTCGTCGTGGGAATGCGTGCCCATGAGCGCGCCGGTCGCAGGGGCCAGCCGGCCCGGGGAGCGGGCCGGGGCGACATACCCGGCGTGCGGTTCGTAGGCACCGGTCGCCTCGTCGGCATCGTGGCTGCCCCGAGCCGGGGAGCCGGCCAGCAGAACACCAGCGGCCAGCGCACCCGCCACCGCCGCCCGCCGGAGGGACGGGCGACGATGTGCTCCGGCGGTGGCCGGTGAGAACGTGAGCTTCACCCCAGCTGATCCTTCCTCGGTAGGGGCGCCGGCCGCAGGAGCGGCCGACGGAAGTCGGTCGGGGCTCCGGGAGGTAATGGAACGGCGACGCCTGTGGTGAACGACAGGTGAACAGTTCGCCGGCTCCGGTGGGCGGTCCTGCTCGAATGGGACGATCGCAGAGGAATTTGCTGCCCTGGGGCGAAACCTTCACCGGCGGTTCACCCGATCCGTTCACCCGCTGTTCACCTCGCCCCGATCTGACTCTCCCACGAGGGCCAACCGCAGAGGAGCGGCCACACCCATGACGACCCCGGCCGGATCAAGCACCGCCCCGCGTCTCAGCGCCGCCCTCACCGCCGCCGCCGCCCTGCTCGCCGGGGTCATGGCGCTCCCCGGCGTGGCTTCGGCGCCCACCCACGTGGCGACGGCCGTGGCCGAGACCCAGTCGCCCGACGCCGCCGGGGACACGGTCGACGACATCACGATCTGGGTCCATCCGATCGACCGGACCCGTTCCCTCGTCATCGGCGCCAACCACAAGGAGTCCACCGTCGAGGTCCACGACCTGTCCGGGCGCCGCCTCCAGCGCATCGAGTCGGGCGGCACCAACAACATCGACTCCCGCCCGGGGTTCGCCCTCGCCGGAACCAGCGCCGACCTCGTGGGCGTCGCCGGGGGCGGGACCCGCGGCGGGCGGATGACCTTCTTCCGGGTCGACCCCGCCAGCCGCGAACTGACCAACGTCACCGCTGGCGGCTCCGTCCGGGTCACCTCCGGCTACGGCTTCTGCATGTACCGCAGCCCCCGCAGCGGCACCCTCTACGCCTTCGGGGTCAATCCCGGCGGGCGGGTCGAGCAGGTCGAGCTCTTCGACGACGCCGGCATGGTCAACGGGCGGGTGGTGCGCACCATCGAGGTCGAACCCGGCCCCGTCGACACCGCCGGGGGCAACCCGGAAGGCAACGACTCCCTCGAAGCCTGCGCCGCCGACGACGGCACCGGCACGCTCTACATCGGTGAAGAAAGCCGGGGCATCTGGCAATACGGCGCCGAACCGACCGATTCCGCCTCCACCGCCGACCGGGTCCTGGTGGACGGCACGGAGGCCCAAGGTGGCCACATCACCCCCCACGTCGAGGGCATCACCATCGTCTACGGCCCCGGAGCGAGCGGCTTCCTTATCGCCTCCTCCCAGGGCGACTACACCTACAACGTCTACCGCCGGGAGGCGCCCCACGAGTTCCTGCGCAAGGTCCAGGTGGCAGCCGGTCCGGCCGCCGACGGCTGCCAGCGGACCGACGGGATCGATGCCGTGGCCACCGACCTCGGCCCGGCCTTCCCCCGGGGACTGTTCGTGTGCCAGGACAACGCCAACACCGAACCCGCCGCCGGCAACCAGAACTTCAAATACGTCCCCCTCGAACAAGTGGTGCCCCTCCCGGTTGCACCGCCGCCGGCTCCGTCCGGCGAGGCGCCCCCGACCAGCAGCTCGCCGCCGGGCGCCTCGCCGCCCTCCCCCCCGGCTCGCTCCGATGCCGCCCCCCGGACCGGCTACTGGATGCTGAGCGAGGACGGCCGGGTCTATCCCTTCGGCGACGCCGCCAGTCATGGGCAGCCGGCCACTGTCGGCGCCGTCGATCTGGAGGCCACCACCTCGGCTGACGGCTACTGGGTGGTGGACCGGGACGGGCGGGTCTTCGCCTACGGGACGGCCCGCCACCTCGGCGACGTGCACCCTGCCCAGCTCACCGCCGGCGAAACGGTGACGAGCCTGTCGGCCACGCCGTCCGGAAGCGGCTATTGGATCTTCACCTCGAAGGGTCGGGCATTCGCCTTCGGGGCCGCCCCCCACCTGGGGGACATGGCGGCGGTGAGCCTCAACGGGCCCGTGCTCGATTCGGTGCCGACCCCCTCCGGCACGGGCTACTGGATGGTGGCGTCCGACGGGGGGATCTTCTCCTTCGGCGACGCCCGCTTCAACGGCTCCATGGGCGGGGTGCGGCTCAACGCCCCGGTGCAGTCGCTGGTGCCCGACCCCGACGGGGTGGGCTACTGGCTGGTCGCCTCCGATGGCGGGGTGTTCGCCTTCGACGCCGCATTCCGGGGTTCCATGGGCGCGGTGCGCCTCAACCGGCCGGTGACCGGCATGGTGGCCTACGGCGACGGCTACCTCATGGTCGCCGAGGACGGCGGCATCTTCAACTTCTCCGACAAGCCCTTCAGCGGCTCCCTCGGCAACACCCGAGTACCCCACCCCATCGTGGCGGTCACCGCGGTCCGGTAACAGATTCGAACGAGACACGGATCCTGGGTGGTTTGTCCGCTTTTGTGCGGATAACCACCCAGGTCTGTTGCCGATTCGTGAAAAGGACCCATTACGCGTTCGGGCGAATCCTTTTGGGCAAGAGCCGAAATCTGCCGCGCCGCTCTTGACC
>JBOGFO010000170.1:0-10998 GCA_050743445.1 Acidimicrobiia bacterium | reverse complement strand
GCCCCCAGTCGGATCGGCCGTCGACGTGCCGGAAGTAGGGGAGGTCGCGCCAGTAGTCGAGATAGGCGTCCCGGCTCCGGAAACGCATGCGCAGCCGGGTGAGCACCGGGCCGAGGATCCGCTCCAGGACCGCATCCGGGTCGGCGTCCGGCGGAAGGGCGTGCGGGTGACCGCCGTCGAGAAGGACGACTCCCGCCACCCGCTCCGGCCGGAGAGCGGCGAAGGCGGCGGCCACATAGGCGCCCATGGAGTGGCCCACCACCACCGGTCGGTGGATCCCCAGGCGGCTGAGGGCCAGGTCGAGGTCGCTGACGTGCTGGCGGATCCCGTAGGGCCCGGACGGCTTGTCCGAGTCGCCCCGACCCCGGAGATCGAAGGCGAGCAAGGGCCGGCGGCCGGCCAGGCGCTCGGCGACACCCCCGAACGAGAGGGACGAGGCGGTGAGGGCGTGGACCGCCACCACCGGAGGGCCATCGCCGGGCCAGCGCCGGAAGGCGAGCTCCACGCCGTCGCCCTGGACGCGGCCCCGAACGCAGCCCTGCGCCGGAGTGCGGACGGAGGTTTCGGCCATCCTTCTCCCAGCCACCGGCGTGCTCACCCCCGTTGCCCTCCCTACTGAAGATGGAAACCTAACAACATTGCATTGATACGGTAAAGCATGGGGAAAGGGTTGACCATGGCACGACCTGGAACGCTGGTACGTTCAGCCGCGGGGAGGTGTCCGGTGGGCAGAGTGACGGTCGTACACTTCATGTTGACGGCGCTGCTCGTCGTCGCCGGGGTGGGTTGCAACCTTGGCGGCGGTCAGCCATTCGGCGAGGACGATGCCGACTCCGTGCTCTCCTACCTGCTGGTCGACTACTCCATCGGGGGAGACGCGGTGGCCACAGGCCCCAAGGTTCTCTTCAAGATTGCGAATGCCGGGAGCCAGAATCACGAGCTGCAGGTCCTCGATGACCAGGGTGAGCTCGTGGGCGAGCAGCCGGCCTTCCCCACGGGCGGGTCCCCCGGGCCGCTGGCCCTGGAGCTGGAGCCCGGCACCTACACCCTCCAGTGCACCCTCAAGAACCCGGACGGCAAGGTGCACCGGGACCTCGGGATGACCACCAAGCTGATGGTCAAATAGTGGACCGGCGCCGGGGGGTCTACTCGGCGGTGACCAGCTCCAGCGGCACGCCCAGCTTCTCCACCGCCCGGGACAGCTGAGGCCCGAGCCGGGTGATTCCGACGGTTCCCATGTCGACTCCGTCCGGGCCGGCGTGGGGGGGATCGCGCGGGGATGGGGTCTGGTAGGGCCCGGTCGGTTGGAGCGAGATGCCATGGAAGCCGGTGGTGACGAGGACGCCGGCCGCCAACCCGTCGGCGGTCATCACACCCGCCCCTGAATCGCCCGGCAGCGCCAGTCCCGTGGCGTAGATGTGATCGGGGTCGGGGGTCCCCAGCGCCACCGCCGAGCGGGCGAACGCCACACCGCCGGCACCGACCCCGTCGCCGTAGTAGCGGAGCATGACGGGGCTGGTGGTATCGGTCGTGAGCACCCCGTGGGGTGCCCCGAAGTGGCACATCTCGGCGCTGGCCTCGACGCCGGGATCGAGGCGGATGAGGGCGAAGTCCTTCGGGGTGTGGACGATCATGTAGACGAACTCGCCGATCCGCTCGCCGAGCGAGTTCTCGGCCAGGGGGCCGTCCCCCCAGGACCAGATCCTCTCGATGCGACCCTTGCCGTCGGCATTGGAGTCTTTGGGCGAGGCGCCCCCCGCGTCGACGCAGTGCCCGGCGGTGCCCATGTAGCGGGTGCCTTCAGGGGCGCGGAACAAGAAGTTGAACGTGCACTCACCGATCGAGGAGACCACGCGTCCCCCGGGGCGCACCCCAGGGCAGCTTCCAGGCATCACCGGCGCCGGGTCCTCGGCGGCGGGGACCGGGATCAACGAGCAGGGCCGGCCGCCCAGGATGAAGGGAATCTCCTCGGACGCGGCCTCGTGGACCGATCCGGTTGCAGTCACCGGTCCATCGGCCAGAGCGGGGAGCGGCAACACGACGGCGGCCAGAGCCGCCAGTCCGAACATCAGCCCCGGACGACTCATCAAGACCCTCCGCCGATCGGTCCACGTCCCCAGTGATGACACCGTATCCGATCCTCTCTGATGCGCCTTTTGTCCATGGCCTGTGCCGGTTCTTTCCCCGACCGGGAAGTCGGGGAAACACCAGCCCGCGCCGCCGCCGAACCCGGTGTCGTAGCTTTGGACATGGGCAGTTTCAGGGAGGAGTCACTGGGCCGGTTCCTCGAGCTGGTGGCGTCGGATCTGCCGGCACCGGGTGGCGGCAGTGTGGCCGCCGGCAGCGTGGCCGCCACCACCGTGGCCCTGGCCGCCGCTCTCGTCGCCATGGTGGGGCGACTGTCGGGCAAGCAACTCGACGACGCGCCCGCCATCGTGGCCAGCGCCGAACGCCTCCTCGTCCAAGCCCTGGTGCTGGCCGACGAGGACGCCGCAGCCTACGGGGAGGTCCGCGCCGCCTACGCCCTGCCGAAGGAAGGCGACCCCGAGGGACGCCGGCGACAGATCCGCCAGGCCTTCGAGGGCGCCACCGAAGTACCGCTCGAGATCACCCGCCTCGCCTCCGAGTCGGCCGTGCTTGCCGCGCGCTTGCTCCAGGACGGGAATCGCAACGTCGAGGGCGATTCGAAGACGGCCGTCCTCCTGGCTCGGGCGGCGGCGCAGGCCTCGGCGACCCTGGTGGAGCTCAACGTCACGACGGGAGAACTCGAAGGGGACTGGCTCGAACGATCCGCCGCCTACCTGGCCACGGCCGGTGTAGCCGTTCCGGGGCCCGGACCGGGGACGGCGCCGGGGCGCTGACATCTGGGTGGACACCGGCGCGCCGTCAAAGAGAGGATTGTGCCCGTGGATGAGAGCGCAGCACGTCTCAGCGTTTCGAGTGAGCCGGCATCGACCGATGCAGCCGCGGCCGTCGACGTCGCTCGCCGCAGCCTCGAGGCGGCCGCCGACGCGTTGCGGGACCTCCGGGCCCAGCAGCACCAGGCCGAGCGTCTGGTGCGACAGGCGCTGGAGGCCCTCCGCCAGCTCCCGCAGCCGGCGGCCGCCGCCGCCGGCGCCCTGCCAGAGTCGCCGTTCCTCTCCGTAGCCGAGGTGGCGGAGGTCCTCGGTGTCTCCCGCCGGCAGGCGTGGCGGATGGTCAGGGACGGGACCGTCCCGAGCTGCAAGCTGGGCCAGCGGGTCGTGGTGGCGCGGGCCGCGCTCTCGGATTGGGAGGAAGTGCTCGGCGGTCAGGGGCTGGGCTGAGGCCTACCGGCCGTTCCCGGCCGCGGCCAGGAGCCGGGCCGCCTTGAGCTCCGTCTCCTCCCATTCCGCGCCGGGGTTCGAGTCGGCGACGATGCCGGCCCCCACCCCGAGCTGGGTCCCGTGCGCCGTCACCGCGAACGTGCGGATGGCGACATTGAGATCGAGGGCATCGGCGTCGGCGTCGATCCACCCGACCGCACCGCAGTAGACGCCACGGCGGGACGACTCCAGGTCCTCGATGGCCTGGAGCACGCGAGGTTTGGGCGCCCCGGTGATGGAGGCAGGCGGGAACGTCGCCCGCAGCAGACCGCTCGTCCCCACCTCGGCACGGAGCTTCCCCACCACCGTGCTCACGAGGTGGTGAAGGCCCGGGTGCCGCTCGACCGCGCACAGCGACGGCACCCGGACCGTGCCGTACTCGCAGACCCGCCCGAGATCGTTCCGGGCCAGGTCGACGATCATCACGTTCTCCGCCCGATCCTTGGTGCTGGCGGCGAGTACCTCGGCGTCGACGGCGGTGCCCTTGATGGGCCGGGTCTCCACGTAGTCGCCTCGCCGGTAGAGGTAGCGCTCGGGGGAGGCCGAGACGACGGCCCAGGGGCCCAGCCGGATGAGGGCGGCGTGAGGCGCGGGGTTCTCACGAAGGAGGCCGGCGAAGAGCCCGATCGGTTCCGCCGGGATCGGGCAGCTCAGCCGCCGGGTGAGGTTCACCTGATAGCACTCACCGGCCTCGATCAGCTCGATGACGGTGCGGACACCGGCCTCGAAGGCTTCCCGGGAGACGTTCGAGTCCCAGGGTCCGAGCGCCGGGCGCCGGAGTGGCCTCGGCCGCTGGGCGGCCCGCCGGGCCACGGCTTCGAGCCGCGGGCGGGTCGAGCCCTCGCCTTCAACCCGTACTCCGTCGGGGCCGAGTACCAGCCGGGCTTCGAAGCGGGCCAACACCAGGTCGGGGAGAAAGGGATCGTGAGCGGTCCGGGGCGTGACCGACTCGACCGCTCGGCCCATGTCGTAGGCGAGAAAGCCGGCCCACCAACCCCGGTGGAGGCCGTCGAGGGCGGCGAAGGCCTCCTCCCTCCGTCCGGACACGACCTGCTCGGGCTCGATTCCGATGATCCAGGATGGCCCGTCCCGCACCACGACCACGTCGGCGTCGGGAGGAAGCGCGCCGAGCACGGCGAGGACGGATGCCGCCGGTAGGACCGTGTTCGAATCGAGCCTCGGTCGGCAGGCGGTGGGGGCGCTACCCGGAGCGGCCGGAGCGAGGATCTGCCTCTCCTCCTGCCTCGATCACGGCACGAGCCAAGCCGGCTTCTGGAGATCGTGCAGCGGGGTCGCGGCCCGGACGGCGTTGTGCACCAGCCACACGTCGGTGATCGGACCGACACCACCGGGGACCGGTGTGACGGCTTCGGCTCGCGCCGCGACGTCGTCGGTGTCGATGTCGCCCACGAGGCGGGTCTTGCCGGTGGCCGGGTCGGTCACGGCGTTGATCCCGACGTCGACGGCGATGACGCCGTCCTTGACCATGTCCCCCGTGACGAGGCCAGGTACGCCGGCGGCCACGACCAGGACGTCCGCCTGCCGCGTGAAGTGCGCCAGCATCCCGGCATCGGCGGTGTGCTTGTCGCAGGACACCACGGTCGCGTTGCGTCCCAGCGCCAGCCAGAGGGCGAGCTTCCCGACGTTGTTGGAGCGGCCGACGATGACGACCGTCTTCCCGTCGTAGAACGAGGACGGGTCGTCACCGACCGACTGGCAGTACCAGTCGAGCAGGTAGAAGCAGGCGGCCGGTGTCGACGGGACGAAATGCGGATTGCCCTGGGCCAGGAGACCGGCATTGACGGGATGGACCGCTTCGATGTCCTTGGCCGGATCGAGGATGCGGTACATGCCCACTTCGGGAATGTGGTCCGGCAGGGGCCGCAGGATGAGGATGCCGGAGACCCGAGGGTCGGCATTCAGCTTGCCCACCGTGGCCAGGGCGTCGGCGGCGTCGACGTCGGCTGGCATCCACTCCGTTACGACGTGGCAGCCGACCGCATCGGCCACCCGTCCGAGGCGCCGCTCGTAGACGGCCGAGGCGTAGTCGTCGCCGATCCGGACGGTGGCCAGCCCCGGCGTGATGCCCGCCTCCCGGGCGTCGGCCACCTCCTTGGCGATCCGGGTCAGGAGCCCGTCGGCCAGCTTCCGCCCGTCGATGACCGTGGCCGTCATGCGTCGTCCCCGAGGGTCTGAGGTATCTGGTCGCTCACGACAGCCCGACGATCTCGCCGTTTTCGTCGATGTCGATGCTTTCGGCGGCGGGGCGCGAACCCAGCCCGGGCATGGTCCGCATCTCGCCGCAGATCGGATAGATGAACCCGGCTCCGACCGACGCCCGCACCTCCCGGACGGGGAGGACCCAGCCCGTCGGCGCCCCCTTGAGGGACGGGTCGGAGGAGATGGACAGGTGGGTCTTGGCCACGCACACCGGAAGGTTGCCGAAGCCGTGGCGCTCGTAGTTGTCGATCTGGCGCCCGGCGGCCGGGCTGAACTCCACCCCGGATGCTCCGTAGACCTTGGTGGCGATGGTCTCGATCTTCTCCCGCAGGGAGGCCTCGTCCGGGTAGAGGAAGCGGAAGTTGCTCGGCTCCTCGGCGGCGGCGGCCACCGCTTCGGCCAGCTCCGCGGCCCCCTTGCCTCCCTCGCCGAAGTGGTTGCTCACGGCCACGTGGGCCCCCATCGACTCGGCGATCTCCCGGATGGCGTCGTGCTCAGAGGCGTGATCGGTGGGGAAGGCGTTGATGGCGACCACCGGCGACACGCCGTGGATGCTGACGTTCTCGATCTGCTTGCGGAGATTGGCCGCACCGGCGTGCACGTCGTCGGGGTTCTCGTTCAAGAGGTCGGGCGGCAGCGGACGGCCGGCCACGATCTTGTGCCGGCCGGAGTGCGCCTTGAGGGCCCGCACCGTCGCCACCAGCACCGCCGCGTCGGGGCGGAGGCCGGACACGCGGGACTTGATGTTGAAGAACTTCTCGGCGCCGATGTCAGCACCGAAGCCGGCTTCGGTGATGAGGAAGTCGGCGGTGTGGATGCCGATGAGGTCACCCACCACCGACGAGTTGCCGTGGGCGATGTTCCCGAACGGACCGGCGTGGACGATGGCGGGCGTGTTCTCCAGCGTCTGGAGAAGGTTGGGCTTGATGGCCTCGCGCATGATCACCGTCATGGCCCCCCCGGCCTTCAGCTCCTCCGCCGTGACCGGGTCACCCTGGCGGGTGTACCCGACCACGATGCGCCCGAGCCGGCGGCGGAGATCCTGGAGATCGGTCGACAGCGCCAGGACCGCCATCACCTCGGAAGCGGCCGTGATGTCGAAACCGCTCTGCCGGGGGATGCCGTCGTCCCTCGACCCGAGACCGATCACGGCGTTGCGCAGGGCCCGATCGTTCACGTCCATCACCCGCCGCCAGGTGATGTTGTGGAGGTCGATCGCGAGCTGGTTGCCCTGATGGAGGTGGTTGTCGATCATCGCCGCCAGCAGGTTGTGGGCGGCGGTGACGGCGTGCATGTCACCGGTCAGGTGGAGGTTGAAGGTCTCCATCGGAACGACCTGGCTGTAGCCGCCACCGGCGGCGCCGCCCTTGATGCCGAAGGTGGGGCCCATGGACGGCTGGCGGATGGCGATGGTCGCCCGCTTCCCGATATGGCGAAAGCCCTGTCCCAACCCGACGGTGGTCGTGGTCTTTCCCTCCCCGAGCGGCGTCGGGGTGATGGCGGTGACGACCACGTACCGGGCCCGGGGGCGATCGGCGAGCTGCTCGATCGCCTCGAGCTTGATCTTGGCCACGTTTTCGCCGTAGGGCTCGAGCAGGTTGGCCGGGAGCCCCATCTCCGCTGCGATTTCGGTGAGTGGCTTGAGCTGGGCGCCCCGGGCGATCTCGAGATCAGACGGAAAGGACATGGCGTTGTCTCCAGTCAGGCAGAGCCATCCGGAGCGGAAAAAGACCGGAAAGGGCTTTTGTAGTAACGTTGAAACTAATAGTTGGCCTATTCCCTGGTCAACTTGACTCGCCCGCTCGCCGTCTGGACCCCTCCTTCAGGGCCTCAGCCTCCCGTCGCGCCCCGGATCAGGCCGACACGACTTCCCGGTCGTGGGGTCGGGTCGAGGAGGTTCCGTCCGCCGGCTTGCCCCTCCCGATCTGACGGGCGAACGTCAGGGCCGCCGGGCGGTACATCGCGTGCGCGAACTTGGAGAACGGGAAGTAGACGAACAGGCCGTAGACGAAGACCAGGTGGACCGCGTAGGCGGGATAGGCCATCCGGACACCGGCATAGCGGAGGATCTCGGTCATGAACCCGCTCAGCGCGGTGAGAGCGAGCAGACCGGAGAAGAACCAGTCCGAGTAGCTGGACTTGCCGGAGACGCGGGGCTGGCGCCGCCGCATGCTGAGCGTCTGGGCCAGTCCGATGAGCAGGGCGATCCCGCCCAGGTTGCCGACGATCTTCACGGGGTCCCAGATGGGCAGGGACAGCTCGTTGCCGTGCCACTCGATCCCGATGATGGGAAAGATCTCGGTGTAGATGGCGGCGCCGGTGGTCGCGGCCACCAGGCCGAGGAAGCCGTAGAACATGAGCATGTGCGACCTCCGCCGCACATGGCTGGTGGTGCAGTCGTCAAAGCCCTCATGGGCGAGGACCTCGCCCGCCGTTCCCTTCAGCGACCCGACCAGGGGCCGGCGCTCGGTACCGGCGGGAACCGTCGCCTGCAACGCGGCCCAGAAGCGGCGGAGCCCGGTGGCGGCCAGGACGGCCACCACGCCTACCAGGGTCATGGTGAAGATGTCGAGCCAGCCGTGGCCGACGAAGTGCTCGAAGAGGATGTCGCCTTCGGGGAGCGAGATTCCCTCGCCGAAGACGACCTTGGAGGTGAGGAGGAGCAGGCCGACCAGCACCACGGGGATGGCGACGGCGAGGGGCAGGAGGCTCTTGTTGGAGGGGATCCGGCCCATGAACTGGGGGACGGCGTACGTCTCGATCTGCAGGTCCCGGCTGGCGGCCATGACGTCGCCGGGGCGGGCGTCGACCGGGCAGTAGGTGATGCAGTCGTTGCACTGGTAGCACAGCCAGGCGTCGGCGTTGGCCGCCAGGCGGTCGGACAGGCCCCACTGGGCCCAGACCATCTCCTTGCGGGGGAAGGCGTCTTCCAGGGGGGTGCGGGGACAGACCACGGAGCAGGTGCCGCACTGGTAGCAGCGGCGCAGCGTCTCGGCGCCGAAGCCGACCATGCGGTCGACCACGTCGGGATCGGAGATGACGATCCTCGTTCCCGGGGCTTTCGGGGGCCCCGCCGCCTCGACGGCCATGCGATCTCCTAGAACTTGTACGGGTTGGGACCGAGCTTGCGGATCACATCGACGAACTCGCCGACGAGGCTCGGGATGGTGTCGTACTCGGTGATCTCGATCTCGACGGGCACCACCCGCTCCGGCTCGATGGTGAGCCGGTTGAGGGTCTCCTTCACGTTGACCAGGCGCTTGGCGGCCAGCGCCGAGCCCTGGATGAAGTGGCACTGGTAGTCGTCCCCCGACCGGCAGCCCATGAGCATGATCCCGTCGATCCCTGACGACAGGGCGTCCGCCACCACGGCGACGTTGAGCGACCCGAGGCAGCGCAGGGGCACGACCCGCACGGCGGCGTCGAACTCCAGCCGGTTGATGCCGGCCATGTCGAACGCCGGATAGGCATCGTTCTCGCACGCCAGGGCCACGATGCGGGGCTTGGTCTCGTCGGGGCCGAAGTCGATGGACTTCATCATCGCCGAGAGCTGCTCGACGCTGTAGTCCTCGAAGGAGATGACCTGGACCGGGCACGCACCCATGCAGATGCCGCAGCGGCGGCACCGCTCGGGGTTGACGGCCGGGAAGCCCTTCGGGTCGAGCTCGATGGCAGAGAAGGGGCACTCCTCGGTGCAGCGGCCGCACTGGGTGCAGCCCTGGTACCGGGTAGCGGGCAGCGACAGGTCGCCGGCCCGGGGATGGGTGGCGCGGCCGCTGGCGATGAGCTCCAGGCTCTGGATGGCCTTGAGGGCGGCGCCGGCCGCGTCCTCGCCGGCGAAGGTGACGTCCATCGGCTCCCGGACCGTGCCGGCGGCATAGATGCCCGTCCGCCGGGTCTCGTAAGGGAAGCAGATGAAGTTGGAGTCGGAGAAGCCGAACTTGGCCGTGGGCAGGCCCGGTCCCTGCCGGTAGAGCAGGTTGAGCACGGTCGAGTTGGCCGTGGATGGCACCATGCCGGCGGCCAGCACCACGAGGTCGACCGGCAGCCCGACGTCGTCGCCGAGGAGAGAATGCTCCAGGAGCAGCATGATGGTGCCGTCGTCGGCGGGCTCGATCCCCTTGACCCGGCCCTTGGTGAACGAGACCCGGGGTTCCTCGGAGACCCGCCGGTAGAAGTTCTCGTACTGCCCGGGGGTCACGATGTCCTCGTAGACCATGTAGACGCGTGCCGCGGGCAGCGCTTCGGTGACGTAGAGGGCGTGCTTGAGGGACGCCATGTCCAGGACGTTGGTGCCGAAGGCGAAGTCGTGACCGGGACCGGGTCCGGACCCGTTGCCGTTTCCGCCCGGGGGTGCGGGGGTGTCCCCCGCAATCGATGGGCCTGTGAGGGTCTCCCCCCAACCCGAAGCGCCGGCCGTCGGGCGGGTCACGATGGCCACCCGCTTGGGGACCTGGCCGTCCGAGGGGCGGACCAGGCGGCCGGCGGCGACCATCTCCTCGAAGGCGACGTTGGTGATCACGTCGGCAAGGTCGGCGGCCCCGATCTTCTCCTTCACGCTCTCGTCCGGCGCCCAACCGGTGGCCATGACCACCGCCCCGGCCCGCAGCTCGATGTTTCGCCCGTCGACGTCCAGGTCGACGTAGAGGCCACCGGGTTCACCTTCGATGTTGCGAACCGTCGTGGAGGTGTAGACGGAGATCCGGGGATCGTCGTTGACGGCGGATACCAACCGGTCGATGTTGACGGGTTCGAGGCTCCGGTACGGGGGACGGGTGGGGAACAGCTGGGCGAAGCGGGCCGTCCACCCTCCCAGGGAGGGTTCTCGCTCCACGAGGTGAACCTCATGGCCGGCGCCGGCCGCCTCCAGGGCGGTGGTCATCCCCGTCACCCCACCGCCGACCACGAGAAGCGAGGTGATCACGTCCCGAGACTCGCGCTCGGGCTTGCGGGTCCAGCGGGTCTTGGCCACTCCCATCCGGACATAGTCCTCGGCCAGCCGCTGGGTCTCGTCGTCACCCGGGGGCTTGCTCCAGGCCACCATCTCCCGGATGTTGACCCGGCCCACCATGTTGACGCCGAGGGAATCGGTGGAGAACACGTCGTAGTTCACCCGCTCCGAGCAGGCGGCGATGACCACGCGCTCGGCCTCGGTCTCGGCGATTCCCTGGCGGAGGGCATCGAGCCCCTCGGGGATGCACATCGGACCGTGCACCTGCCCGGCGCGGCCGAGGTCGCCTTCGCAGACCCCGGCGAGGGCGCCGGCGTCGAGCGCCTCCCCGATGCCGCATCCGGTGCACACGAACAGCTCGGTGCGCTCCTTCGTCGTCGACGGTGAGATGGCGATGGGGACGGCCGGGCGGGGATGGCGGGCCACCGGGGCCGCCACCGCAACCTCCGTCGCCGCCGCCGGAACGGGCGGGGCGACAACGGC
>JBOGFO010000169.1:0-5239 GCA_050743445.1 Acidimicrobiia bacterium | reverse complement strand
GACTGGCCGGTGGTGTCATCGTCGGGCTGGGCGTCGTCTCCGGCCTGGCCGTGGTCGTCTCCGGCCTGGCCGTGGTCGTCTCCGGCCTGGCCGTGGTCGTCGCCGGCCTGGCCGTGGTCGTCTCCGGCCTGGCCGTGGTCGTCTCCGGCCTGGCCGTGGTCGTCGCCGGCCTTACCGTTGCCCTCGCCGGCCTCGTCGGTCTCGTCGGTCGTTCCGGAGTCGTCCGAGATTTCCGTGGCCTCGGTCTCGTCGGCGTCGCCGGCCTCGCCGTCATCGCCGTCATCGCCGGCCTCGTCGGCGCCGGGTGTGCCCTTCGACTGCACCGGCATGCCGCAGCGCGACGCCTTCGCCTCGGCGAGGGCCTCGGTGCCCTTGGCCCGCTCCTGCTTGAGATACTGCCCGCGGTTGCCACTGAAGGCGGTCCCGTCTTCGGCCGGCTGGCAGTCCTCGGTCACCCGCTCGGCGCCATGGCCGTCGGGCAGCTCCACGCCGACAACCTCCGCCGCGTCGGCGACGGTGGACTGGACGGGGCCGGGCAGGTGGCCGCCGGCGGCGGCGGCTCCGCCGGCCGAGAGGGCGACGAAGGACACGGCGGCGATGGTCTTGGCGGCAAGCAGCTTGGACAACACGGGAGACCTCCGGGGGGCGCTCTGGTCGGCGGATTCTCCGCCGATGATGGCGACCATGGCGCTGACCGTCTCCGCCTCGACCGGATCGGGAGTCGAGGGGAAGCCGTTCCCGGCGTTGCCGAGGAGCGCCGCCACCCGGCGGTAGCCGGGAGGAGCGTCGTCGGCCTCCACGCGTCCGGCGAGAAGCCGGTCGGCGGTCGACGGATCGGGACGGTGGCGTCGGTGCAGGTCCATGTTCACTCCGGTCATCTCCAGCAGGGCACGACGCGTTACAGGTCGTCGCCCAGCCGCTCGGCCAGGCGCTTGAGGGCTCGGTGTTGCAGGACCCGGACGGTCCCCGGGCGGCGGCCGACCAGGGTCGCCACCTGGTCCACGCTCAGCCCGGCGACAACCCGGAGGAGGACGATCTCGGCCTGCTCCGGCGGCAGCACGGCGGTGATCCGACGGGCGGCCTCTTCCCCGCTCAGCCGGTCGAGGACCTTGTCCTCGGGGCTTTCACCGCCCGCGGTCTCCAGGACCCGGTCGTCGCCGAGATCCACCGGCCGGCGCCTCTGGGATCGCCGGTAGTTGGCGAGCCGCCGGCGGGCCACGGTGAACACGAGAGCCTGGAAGCCGTCCTCGTCGCCGGTGAAGCGGGGTAGGGCCTTGGCGATCTCCAGCCACGACTGGGCGGCGATGTCTTCGGCGTCGTGGGCCGGTGCCTGGGCGCGCAGGAAACGGAGCAGCCGGGGCTGCAGCGACCGGTAGAGGATGGCGACAGCCCACTCGGCGCCGGCCTGGGCGGCGGCCATGACGTCGTTGAAGCTCTCGCCGACCCGCTGGGCGTGCGGGGCGGATGGCACGATCTGGGCATCGGCACCGCCGGTGGAGGACTTGAGCCCGCCCGCCCGAAGGTCAGACCGGGGAGAAGGTCCCGGCGAGGAAGGCGTCGAGCTCGGCCGGGGGCATGGGCCGGGCCAGCAGGAAGCCCTGGGCGGCGTCGCAGCCCCAGTCCCGCAGCCAGCGCAGCTGGTCCTCGTGCCCGACGCCTTCGGCGACCACGCTGAGGCCGAGGTCGTGGCCGAGGCGGATGACGGCCTGGACGACGGCCCGGGCCTCGGCCTCGACGGCGATCGGCTCGATGAAGGACCGGTCCAGCTTGAGCACGTCGATCGGGAAGCGGCGCAGGTAGGTGAGCGAGGAGTACCCGACCCCGAAGTCGTCGATGAGGACGAAGGCCCCGAGGTCCCGGAGCCGGCCCAGCAGGTCGATGGTGAGATCGGTCTCCTCCAGGACCACCGACTCGGTGATCTCGATGCCCAACCCCCCGGGAGGGACCCCGTAGCGGTCCAGGACGGCGGCCACCGACGAGACGAAGTCGGGGTCGCGCAGCTGGCGGGCGGAGACGTTGACCTGGACGGGGATGGACCGCCCCAGCTCGGCCCGCAGCCGTGACTGCTCGGCGGCCGCCGCCTCAAGGACCCACTCGCCCACGGGGACGATCAGCCCGGTCTCCTCGGCCATCCCCACGAAGGCACCCGGCGCCAGGAGCCCCCGGGCGGGATGCTGCCACCGCAACAGGGCCTCGACGCCGACGACCTCGTTCGTGGCGAGGTCGAACACGGGCTGGTAGTGGAGGCGCAGCTCGCCCCGGTGGGGCGCCTGCCGGAGGTCGGCCTCCAGGCGGAGCCGGCCGCGGCTGGCGTCGTCCATGGCCGGCTCGAACGTCGTGGCCCGGGCCTTGCCGGTCCGCTTGGCCACGTAGAGGGCGACCTCGCCCCGCCGGATGACCTCGGAGGCGTCCGTCGTCGCCGGGTCGACGGAGGTGACCCCGATGCTGGCGGTCAGCGTGACCTCCTGGCCGTTGACGGTGAAGGGCTCGGCGACGCCGGCGAGGAGGCGCTGGGCCAGGCGCTCGGCCCCGGCCGGGCCCGTGCCCTCGAGCAGCACGCCGAACTCGTCACCCCCGAGGCGGGCCACGGCGTCCTCGGTGCGGACCGTGGCCGCCACCAGCTCCGCCACTGCCACCAGCAGCTGGTCACCCGCTTCGGGACCGAGATCGTTGTTCACCGGCCGGAAGTTGTCGACGTCGAGGAGGAGCAGGCTGCTGGTGCCCCCATGGCGGGCGAGCCGGGCGACCATGCGTTGGACCAACCCGGTGAAGTGCTCCCGGTTGGGCACGCCGGTGAGGGGGTCCCGCAGGGTCCGGGTCCGGGAGTTCGCCTGCTCGGCCCGCAGGGCCCGGCGGGTGAGCTCCAGGCCGATCCCGAGCTCAACGAGCTCCGTCGCCAGCCCGGGGACGTCGTGGGTGGTCGGCAGCGGCCGGTCGAGTTCCCCCCGGCCCCAGCCGACCACGGCTTCGGTGAGCCGGCGCAGCCACTGCTGCCCTTCGTCGGGAGGTTTCGCCTCACGGCAGGGTTGAGCCAAATCTCCTCCGCCGATGCTGGTATCGGCTCCGGTTACCCAATTGTAAGAACTGATTCACCAACCGTAGGGTAGGTATTCCAATTGTTGGCAGTCACTGACATCAGTATCGCTGATAGTAGCAACGTCGTCAGTGATAATCTGGGTTCCTGAATCGGACCTGTCTGGAGTGGAAACGGCGTGCCAGAGCGAGCAAGATCCCGCATCGGGCAGCTACGGAGCACAGAACGCGTCCGATTGGGAGGGGCGGTGGCGGCCACAGCAACTTCGGCCGACAAGCGCCAGCGGTTTGGCGCCGCCCTGCGCCGGCACCTCAAGCTCTGGGGTCTCAGCCAGGGGGCGCTGGCCGACCGCATGGGCACGGCCCAGAGCGCGGTCAGTGCCTGGGCGAGCGGCAAGTCCGCCCCCAGCCCCGAGCGGGTCTTCGAGCTGGAGAAGATCTTCGAGCTCTCGCCCGGCACTCTGGCCGGGATCCTTCACTACCGGGCTCCCGAGGAAGGCGAGCACCGGTGCGACATCGTCAAGGCCGTCGAGGAGAACGAGACGCTGAGCCGGGCCCACAAGGAGCTCCTCCTCACCATGTACTCCAGCCTCATCGAGCTGGACGCCGGCCGCCGGCCGCCCCGCCGGTCGTCGAGCTGACGTCAGGCTTTCCGCCGCCGTCCGGAGACATCGTCAATCGCGACCTGCAGTGACTCCAGCTGAGTGCTGAGATCGTCCTGGGCCTCGAAGAGCTCGATCTCGGTCCGGGTGACCTTGTCGATCAGCCGGCCGCAGAACTGGAGGTGGTGGTCCCACATCTGCTCGTTGAGGGTCACCAGCCGCTCCATCCGCGCGAGGATCTCGGCCTGCTGGGAGGAGAGGTCGTTCAGCCCGGCACCGATGCGCTCCAGCGCGGCTGCCAGATCCCCTCGGACGGAGCCGGAACTGCGTTCGTCGACGTCCATGGACTCTCTCCTTGTCCGGATCGCCTGGCACGCAATTCGGACAGTACCTTTCCCTGCGTTGGGTCAAAAGACCTACATTGCCCCCTCGGGGACCAGGGAAACCGGCCCGCTCAGACGGGGTCTCCCTGGCGGGCCCGGGCCCGGCCGCTCAGGGCCCGGCCGAGGCCGTAGGCCGACACCAGCGTCCAGACGCCTTCGAGAAGGAGGAACCCCAGGTCGGCGTCCATGGCCGCCAGGACGGCGAGGATGCCGGCGCCGAGCGTGTTGAGCGCCAGGTAAGGCACCGAGTCGGTCTGCATGCGGCGCTGCTGGGCGGCCACGAAGGCTCCCAGGATGAGCACCGCCCCGACCAGCTGCACCACCTGCTCCACGGAGGCGAGTGTACGGTGACCGCCCGAAAGGGGAGCCCATGACGATCCTCGAAGCCGTCGATGCCGTCCGCAGTGTGTTCGAGAAGGATCCGGACCGGGCCGTCGTCCGGATCCGGACCGAAGCCCGGTTGGAGGCAGGCACGGCCGTCGCCATCCAGGCCGGCGCCCACTCCCTGGCGGCCGACGAACCCAAGTCGGTGGGCGGGACCGGAACGGCCCCCAACCCGATCCAGATGGTGCTCGCCTCGCTGGCGTCCTGCCAGGCCATCACCTACCGCTACTGGTCGGAGCTGCTCGGGATCCGCCTCGACGCCATCACCGTGCACGTGGAGGGCGTGGTCGACCAGCGGGGGTTCTTCGGCTTCGCCGATGGCGTGTCCGCCGGCCCCACCCCCGTCCGCTGCACGGTCACCGTGGAGGGGCCCGAATCCCCCGAGCGCTACGAGGAGCTACGCCGGTCGGTCGACGCGCACTGCCCCGTCCTCGACGTGTTCACCAACGCCGTGCCGGTGGAACGCCACCTGGAGGTCGGGAAACCCGCAGGGGAAGAGCCGCCCGGTTAGAGCAGGTCGGCGGCCAGGTCGGCGACCCGGGAGCGCTCCCCCTTGGTCAGGGTGACGGCCCCGAAGCACTCCTGGCCGGCGAAGGCCTCCATCAGCACGGCCAGGGCGTTGTTGTGGGCCGACACGTAGGGCGTGTCGATCTGGGCCAGGTCGCCGGTGAAGACGATCTTGGTCCCCTCCGCCACCCGGGTGAGCAGGGTCTTGAGGGTGGGGACCTCGAGGTTCTGGGCCTCGTCGACGATGACGAACTGGTTCTGGAGCGACCGGCCCCGCAGGAACGTGACGGCCTCCAGCGACAGGCGACCCTGGGCCACCATCTCGTCGAC
>JBOGFO010000168.1:0-4945 GCA_050743445.1 Acidimicrobiia bacterium | reverse complement strand
ATCTCGTGGTAGCAGTACACGGGCGGCTCGAAGACGCGCACCATCCAGGCCAGGGCCTTGATGGCCATCTCCACCCCGGCGCAGAAGCCCCGGGGCCGGGCCAGGAGCACACGTTCCACTTCCAGCGGCATGCCTCCACGCTAACCGGCCCGTGTGGCGGTTCTGTCGGGGCGGCGTGGAGTTCGCGGCCGTGGGGGAGGACAGAGGCGCAATGAGGGGGGTTGGGGGGTGGCGGGCAAGGCCGTTCCGGCGCCCGGCGGGTGCTCTTCGGGGGAATTGCACGTGGGACGTGCAATTCCCCCGGGAACCAACAACGGCAACCACACGACGCCGATTCAGCAACACCCCGCCTCCGTCACTGCGCCTTTCGGCACGTCCGGGGCGTCCGGCGGCCCCGCACTCCACCCCCGTCGCGCGACGGGGTTCGGCGGCGGGGTCAGGCGAGGCGGCTGATGCGGACCTCGACGTCGACCTCGCCGGCGGCCGGGATGAGGACGTCGCCGTCCGGGCCGGCGTGGTGGTGGTTGTAGATGCCCCGCAGAGGGGGGACGTCGGCGTAGTCCCGGCCCCGGCCCACGATGACGTGCCGCTCGCCGGCCGGGACCCCGTTGGTGGGGTCGAAGCCCCACCAGTCGCCGAGCCAGGCTTCGATCCAGGCGTGGCTCTCGCCGGAGACGATCTCTCCTTTGGCGGCGTCGTCGTGGGGGTGCAGGTAGCCCGACACGTACCGGCCGGGGATCCCCATGAGCCGGAGCAGGGCCAGGGTGAGATGGGCGTAGTCCTGGCAGACGCCGCTGCCGGCCTCGTACGCCTCCACCGCCGAGGTCGAGACCTCGGTCGCCCCGGGGGTGTAGGTCAGATGCGAGGCCACGAAGCCGGCCGCCTCCTCCAGGGCCGCCGCCGGCGTCCTTCCGGTGGTGAGGGAGCCGGTCATCGCCGCCAGCTTCGGGTCCCGGGGGACGTAGGTGGTGGGCCCGAGGTACTCGGCGAAGCGGTCGGCCACGGGCTCGGAGCACAGCTCCTCCCAGCCGAGGTCGGTCGGGGCGGCGGGGGCGGGGTAGGTCTCCACCACCGAGCGGGCCGTCACCGACAGCTCGGTGTGCGGGACCTGGACGTCGAAGGAGTCGACCACGCTGCCCCAGTAGTCGAGGTAGCGGAAGGCCCGCACCCGGGGCTCGACCTCGAGGCGGGAGTCGACCGTCAGCTGGCGGTCGGTGGTCAGCGGCGTCATGCGGGCCTCGTTGTAGGAGGAGACGACCTCCTGCTCGTAGCGGTAGCCGCTGTGGTGCTCGACCCGGATCATCCAGCTGTTCGCCATGTCCGGCCCCGTTCCCCTAGGCCGTCCAGCGCACGGGCTGGGTATGGTGGAAGTAGCGGGCGGCGATGGCCGCCGAGGCCTCGGCGCCGGCGGCCTGGACCTCGGCCAGGACGGCGGGCAGGTCGACGAGCAGCTCGTCGATGCGGCGGAACTCGAGGGCGATGCGGCCCTGGCCCACGGCCCGGTGGGCGGCATCCTCGATGCCGTAGCGGCCCGCGCCCGGGGACAGCTCGGCCAGGCGCCGCTCGGCCACCCCGAGGGAGTAGTACACGGAGCGGGGGAAGAGGCGGTCGAGGAGCAGGAAGGAGGCGGCCAGCGAGGTGTCCACCGCCCGGCGGTACGTGCGCAGGTAGGCCTCATGCGCCGAGCAGCAGCGCAACGTGGTGACCCAGCCGGCCGAACCGGCGGCGTCCGTCCAGCGGGCGGTCAGGAGCCGGCAGGTCATGTCGACCCGTTCCAGGGCCGTGCCCAGGCACATGAACCGCCAGGCCTCGTCCCGGCTCATCGTCGATTCGGTCAGCCCGCCGAAGTGGGCCGCCCGCTCCTTCACGAACCGGAAGAACGGCGACGGGTTGGCCCCGGCCAGGGCCCGGCGTTCGCTGATGGCGTGCCAGGTGGCGTTGAGGGACTCCCACATCTCCGACGAGATCGTGTCCCGCACGCCCCTGGCGTTCTCCCGGGCCGCCCACAGCGCTCCCGTGATGGCGGTTGAGTTGGCGTCGTCGTAGGCCAGGACCTCGTTCACGGTGCGGGCGGTGGGGGCGGAGACCTCCTGGCTGACCCCCATGACGTCGAGGAGGGCGGAGCAGATCGCGGCCTCGTCGACCCACGGGTCTTCCAGGAGGATGTGGTAGTGGACGTCGAGGATGCGGGCCGTGTCCTCGGCCCGTTCCACGTAGCGGCCGATCCAGAACAGCGCTTCGGCGATGCGGCTCAGCATCCTTTGGGCTCCTTATTGCTGCTGTTGCTGCTGCTGGAGCAGACCCGCCGACGCCGGGCCGGTCTCCAGGGCCGGGCCCCGGGGCGCCCTCGGTTGAGGCGAGCCGGGCTCCCGGTCCTCCCGGCTCTCCGGGGCCTGGCCTTCGCCGGCGAGGACCCAGGTGTCCTTGGAGCCCCCGCCGGCCGAGGAGTTCACGACCAGGCTTCCCTCCCGGAGCGCCACCCGGGTGAGGCCGCCGGGCACGACCCACACCTTGTCCCCGTTGTTGACGGCAAAGGGCCGCAGGTCGATGTGGCGGGGGGCGAGGCGCTGGCCGGTGTGGGTGGGAGAGGTGGACAGATTCACCACCTCCTGGGCGATCCAGTCCCGGGGGTCGGCGGCCACCGCCGCCTGCAGCTCGGTGAGCGTCCGGTCGTCGGCCTGGTGGCCGATGACCAGCCCCTTGCCGCCGGACTCGGCCACCGGCTTCCACACCAGCTGGTCGATCCGGGCCAGGGCCACCTCGGCGTGCTCGGGGACGTCGAGGCGGTAGGTGGGGACGGTGTCGAGGATGGCCTGCTCGCCGAGGTAGTAGCTGATCATGTCGGCCACGAAGGGGTAGATGGCCTTGTCGTCGGCCACGCCGTTGCCCACCGCGTTGGCCAGGGTCACGTTGCCGGCGCGGGCCGCGTTGAGGATCCCGGGGCAGCCGAGCATGGAGTCGTTGCGGAACTGGATGGCGTCGAGGAACTCGTCGTCGATGCGGCGGTAGACGACGTCGACCCGGTGCTCGCCCCCGGTGGTCCGCATGAAGATGGTGTTGTCCCGGCAGACGAGGTCGCGGCCCTCGACCAGCTCCACCCCCATCTGGCGGGCCAGGAAGGCGTGCTCGAAGTAGGCGGCGTTGTACACGCCGGGAGTGAGGACGACCACCGTGGGGTCGGAGCTCGCCCCGGGAGCGGCGGCCTGCAGGGCCCCGAGCAGGCGGGCGGGGTAGTCGGACACGGGGCGGACCCGGTGGGTGGCGAACACCTCGGGGAAGACCCGGGCCATGGTGCGGCGGTTCTCGACCACGTAGGAGATGCCCGACGGGACCCGGAGGTTGTCCTCCAGGACCACGAAGCGGCCGTCGGCGCCCCGGACCACGTCGATGCCGGCCACGTGGACCCGGACGCCGTTGGGCGGGTCGAGGAAGGCGGCCTGGCGCAGGAAGCCCTCGGAGGTGACCACCAGGCGGCGGGGGACGATCCCGTCGGCCATGATCTGCCCGCTGGTGTAGACGTCGGCCAGGAACGCCTCCAGGGCCCGGACCCGCTGGATGACCCCGGCCTCGATGACGGCCCACTCCTCGGCCGAGATGATCCGGGGGATGAGATCGAGGGGCCAGGTGCGCTCCTCGCCCGAGAAGGAGAACGTGATTCCCTGGTCCCGCAGGCTCCGGTCCCGGACCGCGTAGCGTTCCTCCAGGTCGGCGGACGACAGCGCCACCACCGCCTCGTGCAGAGCCCGGTAGCCGGGTCGGGCCGACCCGGTGGGCTCGAACATCTCGTCGAAGGTGCCGTCCGCGGGGTAATCGTCAAAGAGGTCCCCCACGGCCGCCTATTGCAGCACACCGGCATCGCCCCAAGTTTCAACTCTGTTTCCCGGCCGTGAATCGCGGCCCGGGCCGGGCGGGGACGTCGCCCGAGATGGCGGGTTGGGTCGAGCCGCGGAGCCTGCGGCCCATTCCGGCGTTCTTCCGGAACACCTGTCGTTCCGGAGGAACGCCGGAATCTGCCCGGCCGTGAATCGCGCCCCTGGGCCGTAGACTCCGCCCGTATGTCTGTTCCCCGCGTCGTGGCCGTGGCCCCGGGGTCGCCGGCCGACCGGGCCGGCCTCCTCCCGGGCGACGAGCTCCTCACCCTCAACGGTGAGGCGCCGCGCGACGTCATTCGCTACCGGGTGCTGACCGACGAGGCCGTCGTCGACCTCGACGTGCGCCGGGGCGGCCTCGAGCGGCCGGTGCGGGTGGAGAAGCAGGCGGGCGAGCCGCTCGGCGCCGAAGTCCACAGCGCTCTCTTCGACCGGGTCCGGACCTGCGACAACCACTGCCCCTTCTGCTTCATCTACCAGCTGCCCAAGGGGATGCGGAAGAGCCTCTACCTGAAGGACGACGACTACCGCCTGTCGTTCCTGTACGGGAACTTCACCACGCTCACCCGCTTCACCGAGGCCGACTTCGAGCGGGTCATCGAGGAAGGCCTCGGGCCGCTGTACGTCTCGATCCACGCCACCGACCCCGAGGTGCGGACCCGCCTGCTGCGCAACCGCCGGGGCGCCACCAGCCTGCGCTGGCTGCGCCTGCTGCTCGACGCCGGCGTGGAGGTCCACGGCCAGGTCGTCGTCTGCCCCGGGGTGAACGACGCCGCGGTGCTGGAGGACACGCTCCTCGGCGTGCTCGACGAGTACCCGTCGCTGGCCAGCGTCGGCGTGGTGCCCCTGGGCGTGTCGGCCCACAACACCGAGGCCGACATGCGGGTCCACGCTCCGGGCGAGGCGGAGGCGGTGGTGGCGGCCTGCGAGCGTTGGCAGGAGCGGTTCCTCGACGTGCTCGGCCGGCGCCTGGTCTTCGCCGCCGACGAGTACTACCTGATGGCCGGCGCCCCCTTCCCCGCCTTCGAGGACTACGAGGGCTTCCCCCAACACGAGAACGGGATCGGCATGGCCCG
>JBOGFO010000167.1:0-5279 GCA_050743445.1 Acidimicrobiia bacterium | reverse complement strand
ATCCCGAGCAGTTCCCGCAGCGTCTGTCGGTCGGCTCCGTTGTCGTGCTCGGTGTTTTGGTGGCGCCCCCGGGAGGACTCGAACCTCCGCACACGGTTTAGGAAACCGATGCTCTATCCCCTGAGCTACGGGGGCTTGGGTTGTAAAGGTGCTAGTCAGAGCCATTTCGCTGAGCGGCTGTTCAGCCTCCGGAGCCGTTTGACACCCAAACTGACACCCTAACTTCGGAGGAGCTCGTCGAAGGCGAGCGCCGCCTGCCGATGCATTGTAGGAGTGACGTGGCTGTACAGATCGAGGGTCACGCCGACCTGGGAGTGGCCCAACATCTCCGATACGACCTTGGGATGCACGCCCTTGCCGAGCAGGAGCGTCGCCGCCGAATGCCGGAGATCGTGAAACCGGATGAGTGGCAGGCCGGCCCGCTCGAGCAGCGGCCGGAACGACCGGAAGGTGACGTTCGTCGGTGTGAGCGACCCGCCGACCGAGTTGGTGAACACCAGGCCCGTCTCGTGCCAGAGGGTGCCCGCCGCCTGGCATTCTTCGCCCTGGCGGGCGGCGTGGCGGCGCAGGGCGGCGACGGCGACCTCGGAGAGCTCGATCTGCCGGCGGGACTTCGCAGTCTTCGTCTCGCCCCGCACTGACAGGGTGTGCGCTTCGAGATCGACGTCCTGCCACCGAAGGCGGAACAGCTCGCCCTGGCGCATCCCGGTGGTTGAGAGCGAGCACGTAGAGGGCCTCGAGCCGGTCCCCGGCCGCAGCCTTGAGGAATGCCTTTGCCTCGTCGGGATCCAGGGTCCGCATCTCGTGACGAGCCATCGGCGGCGAGTCCACGAGGCCCGCCACGTTGCGGGGGACCATGCCCCACCGGGTCGCCTGGCTGAGGGCGCGGTGCAAGACGGCGTGGAGATGGTGGACCGTCGTGGGGGAGAGGCCAGCCGCGAGCTTCTCGGCGTAGAGCCGTTGGAGGTGCTTCGGTTCGAGTTTGGCGAGCGGGACCCGCCCGAGTGCCGGGATGGCGTGGAGGCGGGCGTAGGACTCGTAGGTTTGCCATGTGCGCGGGCGGACGGTCGTCCGGGGCTGAGGCCAGCCAGTCGTGCAGGAAAGACCCGACGGTCACCCGCTCGTCGCTCAACGGCAGGCCGTCCTGATGGGCCCTGAGCGCCGCCGAGAGCTTGCGCGCCACCTCCTGGCGGGTCCTCCCGTAGACCGACTTGCGTGTCCGCCGGCCGCTGACCCAACCGAGGTCGACCCTCGCCATCCACCGCCCGTCGCTCCGCTGGACGATCGAGCCTTCACCGGCGCCTCGTCGCTTCATCAGCCCCTCCTTGCTCCCCAGGGTCGAGCCCGAGTCGCTGCGAGTCCTTCGGCTTCCCCAGCCCGCAGCACCGCTGAGTCTCGCCTCATTGATCTTCGAGTTCCAGGGAGATGGTCAATCGCAGCAGCGACGGAGCCGCTCGACGAAGTCCTCGACGGCCGCAACCGGGACGCGGGCGGCACGGCCTATGTGGACCGCCTCGAGCTGGCCGGCGGCGATCAGCTCGTACGTCTTGCTCCTGCCGATCCCGAGTGCTCGGGCTACCTCCTCGACGGAGAGCAGGAGCACGAGGTCGGCCTGTCGTCCTTTCCATCGGTCGACGGGGCGGCGCGGCTCAGGCGCGGCCGGCGGCGGTGATTCGGTCTCGACCTCGACCGGGACGGGACGGAGCCGGGGTCGGGGTTGCCGGGTGGGTTGACTGTCGTCGAGTGGGCCGCTGATCTCCCAGAGCTGGGGAGCTTGCGCAGCTGCCCGATCTTCGCGAGGGTCACGCACGTTGTCTCACACCTCCGTATCCGAGTTCGCCTTCATCACCTCCTATGCGCATGGTACCGCCGGAATACGACATCAAATCAGGCACAGGCTTTGACGCTTAAGCGTCAAAACCAAAATTCCCGGTACTCAGGAGGACTAGAGAGCACCAGAGGGCACTCAACGGACGTCCCGTGCCTCCGCTGGGCGGCTCAGAATTTTTTCTGCGGACCCTTCAGACGCTCCGGGCTCGATCACCAGCAGCGCTCGTAGGGGTGTCCTGCCTCGGGACCGACAGGCCGGGACCGCGACCTCAACGGAGAGCCGCCTCCCATTCCCGCCTGGCTCCCGAACGTCCACGGACGCCAGCGAACTCCGCCCCGAATATAACCCATCAACTGTCCACCAGCATCCATCGTTAACCGCCAAATGCCGATAGCCACACATCGCAGAAATGCCACTTCCAATCATCTGCGAATTCCTGTACAACCTCCCCCATGAAGCCTGAGCAGCGGGACACCTCTGCACCGGCGGTGCGGCAAAGGGGGCGGCGACCCTGAACGGGTTGGTCCCGATGACGCTGGGGAGCTGGCGCTACTACGACCACGAGGTCGGCGTGGAGGACTACTTCCTCGAGCACGGCGACGAGCCGGGTGTCTGGGTGGGTTCCGGGTCGGCAATGCTCGGGCTGTCGGGCACGGTCGAGGAGGGGCAGCTGGCCCGGCTGTTCGACGAGGGCCGCCATCCTCTGACAGGCGAGTCCCTTGCCCTCCCGTACCGGCACGACTCCAAGCGGACAGTGGTGACCGGCTTCGCCCTGTCGTTCTCGCCGCCGAAGAGTGTGTCGCTGGTCGGCGCGTTCGGCGGGAGCGAGGTGGCCGGGGAGGTCCGTGCCGCCCATGACGCCGCTATGGCCGCAGCGCTGGACTTCCTGGAGGAGCATGCGGCGTTCTCCCGGACGGGGAAGGGCGGCATGTTCCAGGTCGACACCGAGGGGTACGTGGCGGCGTCGTTCACCCACCGGACGTCCCGGGCCGGCGATCCCCAGTTGCATTCCCATGTCTTGGTCGCCAACAAGGTGCGCTGCGCCGACGGGAGATGGCGCTCCCTGGACGGCCGGGAGATCTTCGCCTTCCAGAAGGCGGCCGGCATGCTCTACAACGCCAGCCTGCGAGTCGAGCTCACCGCCCGGCTTGGGGTGGAGTGGGAGCCAGTCGACCGCAACGGCCAGGCCGACATCCTGGGCGTCCCCCGAGGGCTGATCGAGCACTTCTCGAAGCGTCGCAAGGAGGTCGAGGTTCGCGGCGCCCAGCGCATCGCCGCGGCCGAGGCCCGACTGGGGCGGACGTTGACGGACGACGAGCGGGCCGAGCAGTACCAGTTCGCCGCCTACGACACCCGCCCGGCCAAGGCCGACTTCGAGGACGAGACGACCCTGGGCGGACGGTGGTGGACGGAAGCGGCCGCAGCCGGCTGGGCACCGGAGCGGTGGCTGGCGGCGACGTTGGGTCGGACTCAGGAGCGAGACCGCGCCGTCTCGCCCGAGATCGCCGAACCGGCGGTGGTGGACGAATTGGTGGCCGAACTGGCCGGGGCCCGCTCCACCTGGGGCCGGGCGGAGGTGGCCAAGGCGGTGGCCCGCCGCCTGCCGCCCGGTCTCGCCGGCGACGCCGAGGCCCTGCGGGCATGGATCGAGGCGACCTCGGCGGCAGTGCTCGCCCATCCCGAGGTGGTTACTCTGGCTGCTCCGCTCTCCGCCGAGGTGCCCGGAAGTCTGCGCCGCCGGGATGGGCTGGCCACCCACGAACGCCACCGCGCCTCGAGGCAGAGCACCCGGGAGACGCTGCGCCGGGAAGGCGAGGTGCTCGACGCCGTTGGCCGGGGCCGGGACGCCGGGGTGGGCGTGGCCGCCCGGAGGACGGTGGAGCGGGCCGTCACCGAACACGGCCTGGGCGACGACCAGGCCGTGGCGTTGCGGCGGGTGTGCCTGGGCGGGGAGGCGATCGTGTGTGTGGTCGGGCCCGCCGGGGCGGGGAAGACACGGCTCATGCGGCGGCTGGCGAGGCGTGGGCGGCATCGGGCACACCGGTGCGGGGCTTGGCGGTCTCCGCCGTGGCCGCTGGAGTGCTCGCCGACGAGTCCGGGCTGGGGTCCGAGACGCTGGCCAAGTTCCTCTACGAGCACGACCGGAGGTGGTCCCGGACTTCCGGCTGACTCCAGGTGAGGTGGTCGTCTGCGACGAGGCCGGGATGGTCTCGACCCAGGACCTCGCCCGCCTCGTCGGGGTGGTGCAGCGAGCGGGGGCCAAGCTGGTGCTGGTGGGCGATCATCGCCAACTGGGCGCGGTCGACGCCGGCGGTCTCTTCCGCCTCTTGGTGGCGGATGGCCGCGCCGCCCAGCTCTGCGAGGTCCGCCGCTTCTCCGACCCCTGGGAGGCCGGGGCGAGCCTGCGGCTGCGCGACGGCGACGCCTCGGTCCTCGACGAGTATGACGCCCGAGGTCGCATCGCCGGCGGCGACCGGGACGAGATGGTCGAAGGGGCCTTCTCCGCCTGGCTGGCCGCCCGCCAAGCGGGCGAGTCGGTCGTCGTCGTGGCCCCGGACCACGCCATGGTGGACGCCCTGGCCCTGCGGGCCCGGGCGGTGCGGGTCGAAGCCGGCGAAGTCGAACCAGGCGGGCTCGTAGCCGCCACCCAGGTCGTCGGCCGAGGCGACGAGATCGTGAGCACGCAGAACGATCGGCGCCTGATCACCACCGCCGGGGTCTGGGTCCGCAACGGCGACCGCTGGCGGGTCGACGTCCGCCACCTCGACGGCTCGCTGGTCGTCTCCCATCTCGGGAACCGGGGCCGGGTCGTCCTCCCCGCTCACTATGTCGCCGACCACGTCGCCTTGGCCTACGCGGTGACTGTCCACAAAGCCGAAGGCGTCACCGTCGACCGGGCCGTGCTCCTCGCCGACTCGGCCACCATGGCCGAGCACCTCTACGTCGGGATGACCCGTGGCCGCCATGAGAACCGCGCCTGTGTGGTCACCGAGGCGGCCGGCACCGGCCACGGCCACCGCCCGCCGCCCGGTCCCGTTGAGGTCCTTGCCGCCGCCATGCGCCGCTCCTCGGCCGAGGTCTCCGCCACCGATGCCCTCCGCACCGAACTCGACCGCGGCGAACAGCCGGCCATCCTGCGGCGCCTCTGGGAACAGGCCCGCGCCCACATCGACACCTGCGCCGGCCCCGATCGGCGCCCCGAGCTCCGCCGCCTGCGGCGGCTCCGCTCCGACCTCCCCTTGCTGCGCAACATCGTGGCCGCCAACCAGAAAGAACTCACCCGCCTTGACCAGACCATCGCCACGACCCGGCGGGGCGTCGCCGACGCCAGGGTCCGCCTCGAGACGCTCACCCAGCATCGCCGGTTCCGCCGGCCCGACCAGCACGCCATCGACGAGACCCAGCACCGCATCCACGCCCAGCAGCGCGACCTGGGACGCCTCGAGGA
>JBOGFO010000166.1:0-3735 GCA_050743445.1 Acidimicrobiia bacterium | reverse complement strand
GACCGTGCCGTCGGCGTCTGGGGCCGCGTCACTGTCGCTGTCACCGAGGCCACCGAGTCGTTCGGCGTCGATCTTCGCCCCGGCGATGGGGAGCGGCGGGTTGCCGAGGCTGGTGAGGACGCAGGTGTATTGCTCGTCCCGAATGGTGGAGGGGTTGTACTCCACGTCCTCCCCGTTGGACGGGTTGGAGTCGTCACAGTCGAGACGGCCGTCCACAAAGCTGGTCCAGGTGATCTGGACGACATCGGTGTCGTCGGGTTCCGACTCGCTTCCCGCATCGGGCGTGACACCCGGAGGACGGCAGTTGCCCCCTCCGATCACGATCAGATCCTCGTCTTGAGGGCGGCAGTCGGCCGACGGCAACAGGGAGAGGTCGCGGTTCGCCAGGCGATCCTCCGTCAGGTCGACGTCCTCCCCGTCAATGGAGAACCGGACCAGGCTCGTACCTTGTTGGCTCGAGTTGAAGACCACCTGGCAGGAGTCCGTTTGGGCGACCACGGTGCAGAACGTCTGATCTGATGTGGCCGGGCCACTCTCCACCGAGAAGTTGATCTGGCGGGGCGAGCTGACCTCTCTCGAGAGCCGCGGCGTCAATGTCACCGGCGTACCGCCGAGCACTTCGGTGACCTCCCGTTTGACCTGAAGGCTCGGATCGGTCGCCGCCCGGCTCCAAGGCACACCCACCAGCAGGGAGCTGAGCGCGGCCAGTGACGCGAGGACGGACAGGAGCCGGCGGCGATAACTAGTCATGTCCATGGTTTCGGCACCTCGGGGGGAGTGCTCGCGGGAACACTTCGCCACGAAGCAGGTCATCCCTGCCCCGACCGTGATCTTCGGGATGTCAGGTCCAGGTGGGAAACTCCGATATGGCCCGTCTGGCCCGTCTACCATCGGTCCTGGTCAGTTCCCCCCGGGCCGGGAAGAGGAAGGGCCCGGGCTTCCACCCCTCCCCCAACTGGAGGCCACCGTGATCAGCAAGACACCGGCGAAGCGTGGCAAGACCACGAAGGTGACCTTCGAGCTACCCGCCGACTCGGCCAAGGAGCAGGTCGTCCTCTGCGGCGAGTTCAACGACTGGTCCCAGGACGACACCCCCCTGACCAGGCGGAAGGACGGGCGCTACTCGGCCACCCTGTCCCTGGAGACCGGCCGCAGCTACCGCTTCAAGTACCTGATCGATGGCGAGCGCTGGGAGAACGACCCGGGCGCTGACGAGTACATCGACAACGGGTTCGGCTCCAAGGACTCACTCCTCCACACCTAGACCGCCGGAGCGGTCAGGAGGAAGAGGTCGCTGCAGAGGTCGCCGCCGCGGCGCGCTCCGCCAGCCGCCGGCCGGCCTTGCCGATGCGCTCGATCCGATCCATGAGCCGGTCACGGGCCTGCTCGGCTTCCGGAGTGAGGCCTTCGAGCTCGGTGACCCGCCAGTCGCGCACCACCACGGGGACGAGGATCTGCTCGTGATGGATGCGCATGTCGTAGATGCCGGCCCGGGCGATGGCCCGGGCATGCTCGGTGAAACCGGGGATGCCGGTGCCGGGCATCTCGAAGTCCCGCACCTGGCGCTCCATGGCCATCACCAGGGTCGACGGGTCGACCTCGGCGGCGGCGCTGACCAGGTCCCGGTAGAACAGGAAGTGGAGGTTCTCGTCGGCCGCCACCCGGGCCATCAACCGGTAGCCGGCTTCATCTTCCAGCAGCTTGCCCGTGCCCCGGTGGGAGATGCGGGTGGCCAGCTCCTGGAGGCACACGTACACCATGCCGTCCGCCGGCGTCGCCGGTTCGGGGATCTCTCCGCCACTGACCTGGACCATCCGGGCCCGCTCCAGGCCCACGGGGTCGATCGCCCGGGTGACCGTCAGGTAGTCGCGGATCACGAGCCCGTGACGGCCTTCTTCGGCCGTCCAACGGCGCACCCACTCACCCCACGGCCCGTCGCGCCCGAAGACCCGCTCGATGGTCCGGAAGTAGTACGGGAGGTTGTCCTCGGTGAGGAGGTTCACGAACAGGGCGCTCCGAACGGCCTCCGGCAGGGGATGATCGTTCGGGTCCCACTCCTCACCCTCGACGAAGTCCTTCCCTCGGCTCCAGGGGACGAACTCGTGGGGGAACCACTCCTTGGCCGTCCCCACGTGACGCTCCAGCAGCCGTTCGGCCACCGGGGTCAGCTCGTGGAGGAGCGACAGATCGATGAGCTCAGGCGCAGCCATATCTGAAGGTAGCCTACCGACTGGTCGGTAGGCGGGCAAGTACTCTTTCCAAGTTAAGCACTCGGTAGAGTGAAAAACCCTCTCCAGGAAGGCTCCGCTCATGCCGGCGCGCCACGAGCTGCGCAACGTCGCCATCATCGCCCATGTGGACCATGGGAAGACGACGCTCGTCGACGCCATGCTCCGGCAGTCCGGTGTCTTCCAGGCCCACCAGCAGCTGATCGAGCGGGTGATGGACTCGATGGACCTGGAGCGGGAGAAGGGCATCACGATCCTGGCCAAGAACACCGCCGTCCACTACGCCGGCGTGAAGCTCAACATCGTGGACACGCCGGGACACGCCGACTTCGGCGGGGAGGTCGAGCGGGCTCTGGCCATGGTCGACGGGGTGCTCCTGCTCGTCGACGCGGCCGAGGGCCCCCAGCCCCAGACCCGGTTCGTGCTCCGCAAGGCCCTCGAAGCCGACCTGCCCGTGATCCTGGTGATCAACAAGATCGACCGGCCCGACGCCCGGGCCGCCGAGGTGATCGACGAGGTCTACGAGCTCTTCCTCGACCTCGACGCCACCCATGACCAGATCCAGTTCCCCATCGTCTATGCCGACGCCCGGGCCGGAGCGGCGTCGATGTCGCCCCACGGCGACTTCGAGAACCTCCAGCCGCTGTTCAAGACGTTGGTGTCCCACATCCCGGCACCCTCGTTCGAGGACGGCCACCCCTTCCAGGCCCTCGTCACCAACCTGGACCGTTCCCCCTATCTGGGCCGCCTGGCCATGTGCCGCATCCGGCACGGTTTCCTGCGCCGGGGCGAGCCGGTGGCGTGGTGCCGGGCCGATGGTGCGATCGAACGGGTCAAGGTGACCGAGCTTTTCATCACCGAGGGCCTCGAGCGGGTCCCGGCCGAAGAGGCCGGACCGGGCGAGATCATCGCCGTGGCCGGCCTGCCCGACGTCACCGTGGGCGAGACGCTGGCCGACGCCGACGACCCCCGGCCCCTCCCCGTGATGCACGTCGACGAACCGAGCCTGTCGATGACCATCGGCGTGAACACCTCACCGCTGGTCGGCACCGGCGGAGGTAAGAAGCTCACCGCCCGGCTGGTGAAGAACCGCCTCGACGCCGAACTGATCGGCAACGTCTCCCTGCGGGTCTTCCCCACCCCCCGTCCCGACACCTGGGAGGTTCAGGGCCGGGGCGAGCTCCAGCTCGCCGTCCTGGTGGAGACCATGCGCCGGGAGGGCTTCGAGCTCACCGTGGGCAAGCCCCAGGTGGTGACGCGGGAGATCGACGGCACGCTGTGCGAGCCCGTCGAGCGCCTCACCGTGCTCGTCCCCGAGGAGCATCTGGGGGTCATGACCCGCCTGCTGGCCGCCCGCAAGGGCCGCCTCCTGCAGATGGTGACCCAAGGCTGGGTGCGGATGGAGTACCTCGTGCCCGCCCGGGGGCTCATCGGCTTCCGCACCGAGTTCATGACCGAGACCCGGGGCACGGGGGTGCTGCACCACGTCTTCGAGGGCTACGAGCCC
>JBOGFO010000165.1:0-3720 GCA_050743445.1 Acidimicrobiia bacterium | reverse complement strand
GCTGACGCTGGCCCGGAACCGTCCCCTCAAGACCGTCCTGGTGGCCAGTCCGGCCGGCGACATGGGAACCGCCACGGTGGCGGCCAACCTGGTGGCGTCGCTCAGCCAGGCGGGCAAGGAGGTCGTGCTCGTCTCGACGGACGAGGTCGACCGCCGGACGGCCGGAGCGCTTCGGGCCGAGGAGATGCGGGACCTGCTGGCGGAACGGGGACAGGGCAACGACTTCGTCGTCGTCGACGCGCCCCCGGTGCTCGACGCCGCCGAGTGCCTCGCCCTCGCCCCGCTGGTCGACGCCGTGCTGGTGGTGGCCGCCCTCCACGGCAGCACCCGGGACGACGTGGCCATGGCCCGCCAGCAGCTCGACGAGGTCGGAGCGGACGTCGTGGGCGGCGTTCTCTCCAACGCCCGCGGCCCCGGACCGATCTAGCTCCTCCCCGGGCCGCCTCCCCGTGATGGTCCCCCGGGACGGTGAATACCGCCGCGCTCCCAGGTTCTAGGGTGAGAGGCCCAGGAGCAGGTGACACCGAGGAGGACGGCAATGACGGTACGGGTGGGGATCAACGGCTTCGGACGCATCGGGCGCAGCTTCTTCCGAGCCATCCTGGCCCGGGGGGCGGGGGCCGGAGTCGAGCTCGTAGCCGTGAACGACCCCTTCGGCGACAGCGAGACCATGGCCTTCCTGCTCAAGCACGACTCGGTGGGCGGCGTGCTGGCCAACGAGGTGAAAGTCACCGACGGCGGCTTCTCGGTGGACGGGAACGAGGTCCGCAAGCTGGAGTCGCGTGACCCGGCCGAGATCCCCTGGGGCGAGCACGGCGTCGACGTTGTCATCGAGTCCACCGGCATCTTCACCGCCCGGGAGAAGGCCGCCGGCCACCTCACCGGCGGGGCCAAGCGGGTCATCATCTCCGCCCCCTCGGGCGACGCCGACGCCATGATCTGCATGGGCGTCAACGACACCCTCTTCGACCCGGCCCAGCACACTGTGATCTCCAACGCCAGCTGCACCACCAACTGCCTGGCGCCGATGGCCAAGGTCCTGAACGACCGCTTCGGGATCGAGCAGGGGTTCATCACCACGGTCCATGCCTACACGTCGGACCAGCAGCTCCAGGACATGGCCACCGTCGCCCGCTCGGGGAAGCCCGACCTGCGCCGCATGCGGGCCGCCGCCCTGTCGATCATTCCCAACTCCACCGGCGCCGCCCGGGCCATCGGGTCGGTCCTGCCCGACCTCAAGGGCCGCCTGGACGGGATGGCGCTGCGGGTCCCCGTCCCCACCGGGTCGATCACCGACCTGGTGGCCACCGTGTCGGCCGACACCACCAAGGAAGAGGTCAACGCCGCCTTCGCCGAGGCGGCCGGCGCCGCCTCCTACCGGGGTGTGCTGCAGTACACGGAGGAGACGCTGGTCTCGGCCGACATCGTCCACAACCCGGCGTCGTGCGTCTTCTCCGCCCCCGACACCATGGTGAGCGGGAAGTTCGTGAAGATCCTCGGCTGGTACGACAACGAGTGGGGCTACTCGAACCTCCTCGTCGACCTGTCGGCGTTCATCGGCAGCACGTAGCCCGTGGGGGGCCTGCCCACCCTCGAGGACCTGCTCCTGACCGAGGGGACCCGGGTCCTCCTCCGGGCCGACTTCAACGTGCCCCTGTCGGGCACGGGGACCATCGACGACGACCTGCGCATCCGGGCCGCCCTCCCCACCATCTCCTGGCTGCGGGAGCGGGGAGCGGCGGCGGTGGCGTGTTCCCACCTGGGCCGGCCCGAGGGCGGCCCCGACCCCCGGTTCTCCCTCGCCCCGGTGGCCGCACGTCTCGGGGAGCTGCTGGGGACCGATGTCGCCCTGGCCCCCGAGGTGGTGGGACCGGAGGCGTCCGCCATGGCCGAGGCACTCGGCCCCGGCGACGTCATGGTCCTCGAGAACCTTCGCTTCCATCCCGGGGAGACGAAGGGGCCCGAAACCGATGTGGCGGCGGAGCTCGGGGCGGCGCTGGCCGCGCTGGCGGGCGCCTACGTCAACGACGCCTTCGGTGCCGCCCACCGCGCCCACGCCTCGGTGGTGGGCCCGCCGCAGCAGCTGCCCTGCGCCGCCGGCCGGCTGGTGGTGCGGGAGGTGGAGGCCCTGACCAAGCTCCTCGACGACCCGGCCCGGCCCTTCGTCGCCATCCTCGGCGGCGCCAAGGTGTCGGACAAGATCGGGGTGATCGACTCGCTCCTCCGCCGGTGCGACCGCCTGGTGGTGGGCGGGGCGATGGCGTCCACCTTCCTCGCCGCCCAGGGGTTCCCCACCGGCAACAGCCTGGTGGAGCTGGACCAGGTCGACGTGGCCCGGGCCCGCCTGGAGACGGGTCGGGTGGCCATCCCCACCGACGTGGTCGTGGCCACGGCCATGGCCGAGGACGCCGAGCACCAGGTGGTGGCGCCCGACCAGGTCTCCGACGGGTGGATGATCCTCGACGTGGGCCCGGACACCGCCGCCGCCTACGCCGCCGAGGTGACCGCCGCGGCCACCGTGTTCTGGAACGGGCCCATGGGCGTGTTCGAGATGGAGCCGTTCGCCGGCGGGACCCGGGCCGTGGCCGAGGCGGTGGCCGCCTCGAACGGCTACACGGTGGTGGGCGGCGGGGACTCGGCGGCGGCCATGGCCCGCTTCGGGCTCGACGCCGCCATCGGCCACCTCTCCACCGGCGGTGGGGCGTCACTCGAGTACCTGGAGGCCGGTGACCTGCCCGGTCTGGCGGCGTTGCGAGAAGGGAAGCGCTAGATGGCGGGCTGCCCGAGTACAGCAGCGATGTGGGGGGTAACGCCAAGGGTAAACACCGTAAACACGGCTACAGGAGTGATGGGCATGACTGAGGAGCTGGAGAACGAGCGTGTCATCGCAGTCTTCCCCGACGAGGACGCAGCCACGGAGGCGGCCCAGGCGGCCCGGACGGCAGGAGCCGGAGATGTACATCTAGGGGACTCCCGAGACGAGGTGGCGGCGCTGCAGTCCGAGATGCAGGCCGAGGCGGTCGAGGCTCGGCCGGGGTTCTTCACGCGGGACATGGCGTGGTCGGTACCTCTCTGGATGACGATCGGCGCCCTGGCGGGTGCCGTCCTGGCCCTTCCGACCGGATTGAGCGGCGCGGAGAGTGTGTCTCTGACCACGCGCCTACTGGTCGCTGTCGCCTTTGGTGCGGCCATCGGAGGGACGATCGGGTTCTTCTTCGGGACCATGGTCGTGGGCCGGCTCGGGCGTGGCGCGTATTCGGCGCTTGATGCCGAGAGCGGCGTGGTCGTAGGGGCGACGGAGAACACCACCGAGGTGACTCCGGCGCTGACCAACCGTGACCCCAGTCGGGTCGCCAAGGTGGCGCCGACGAGTGGGAGGCGTGAGAACACCGTGACGGAGAACTCCTGATCTACCGTCTCCGATCCGTGACCAGGAAGGGTCCATGAGCAGCGTTCCCGCAGGTCAAACCGGGCGCCGGCCGATCATGGCCGGGAACTGGAAGATGCACCTGCCCCATCCGGCATAGAGGGCCCGTGTCTGTTCCCATGCGTTGACGTGCGGGAACACCAAGCGTGTTGTTCTCCGTGGGGCTTCGTGCACACCGCCCGGGGCTGGCACGTGTGACCAACCCGTGACCAGCACCCGGCCACAGGTCGGTGGCCACCGGAGCCATCAGTCGAAGAGGTCCCGGAACTTCGCCGGGGGAAGGATCACGATGC
>JBOGFO010000164.1:0-1720 GCA_050743445.1 Acidimicrobiia bacterium | reverse complement strand
GGTCTGGCCCGCACCCTGGAGGTGCTCTGCGAGGAGGGCCCGTCCGCGCTCTACGGCGGGCCCCTGGGCCAGGCCGTGGCCAGTTCCGTGGGGTCGGCCGGGGGTCTCCTCAGCCTCGCCGATCTCGCCGCCCATCAGGGTGACTGGGTGACCCCGGTGTCCTCGCCCTACCGGGACGTCGAGGTCGTCCAGCTTCCGCCCAGCAGCCAGGGGACCACCGCCCAGTTCGCGCTCAATCTCTTCGAGGCGGTGGCCCCCCGGCCGCCCACCGATCCGGTGGCCCGCCTGCACCTCCTGGTGGAGGCGTCCAAGCTGGCCCTGATCGAGCGGGACGCCCATTTGACCGACCCGGCCCACATGGCCATCGACCCCGCCTCCCTGGCCGACCCCGAGCGCGCCCGGGCGCAGGCCGGCGGCATCGGGGACGACGCCGCCCGTCCGCCTGCCGGTCGTCCCGGCCCCGGGGGCACCGCTGCGGTGGTGGTGGTTGATCCCGCCGGCGGCGCCGTCAGCCTGCTGGTGTCGAACTTCATGGGCTTCGGCTCGGGCATCACCGTCCCCGGCTGGGGGATAAACCTGCAGAACCGGGGGGCGTACTTCAGCCTCGATCCCGCCCAAGTGAACGTGATCGCCCCCGGCAAGAGGACCCTGCACACCCTCATGCCCGGCATGGCCCTGCGCCACGGCCGGCCGTGGTGCGTGCTGAGCGCCATGGGGGGCGACGGCCAGGCCCAGACCCAGGTCCAGCTCCTGTCCCGGCTGGTGGATGACGGCGAGGACGTCCAGGTGGCGGTCTCGGCACCCCGCTTCCTGCTGGAGGCGGAAAGCTGGCACCTCCACCTGGAGGGACGCTTCCCGCCGACCGTGGTGGACGGGCTGCTGCGCCGGGGTCATCACGCCCGGCCCGGCGCCCGCTGGGACCAGCGGATGGGTCACGCCCAGGCCATCGTCGTCGACGAGGCCGGCCTCGCCGGAGCCAGCGACCCCCGGGCCGAGGGACTCGCCGCCGGGTTCTAGAGAGTTTCCGCCCCCGACCGGACGGGAATCCTCGTGGCAGACAACATCGGCACAGGAGGCTCTGGTTCCATGGGCATCATCGGTTGGCTCATCCTCGGGTTGGTGGCTGGTGCCATCGCCCGGTTCGTGGTGCCCGGGCGCGACCCCATGGGCTGGGGCGGGACGCTCCTGCTCGGCCTGGCCGGCTCCCTGCTGGGCGGTTTCCTGGCCGATCTGCTCTTCGACGACGAGGCCATCGGACTCTTCGGCTCGGTCGTCGGTGCGGTTCTCGTCCTGTTGGCCTACAACGCCTGGGGCCGCAAGGAAAGCGTTGCCTGACCCGGGCGTCGCCCGAAGACAAGACAAGGAGTGGAGATGAAAGTGTTCAAGCCCACCACCATGGCCATCTTCGGCCTCGGGTTCCTGGCCGGGTCCCGGTCCGGCCGAGCCGCCTGGGACGCGGTCGAGAACAAGGTCTCCCAGATGCAGAACCGGAACGTGGGCGGCCTGTACGGCAACGGCGCGAAGGCGATGCCGGACGCCGACGACCGGACGAGCATGGACCGGACCCTGTCGGAGTTCTGATCGCCGCCCCGCGGTAGCGTCCGCTGTCTACTGCTCTTCGCCTGGCGGCTCATCGCGGCGTCGGCTGGCGGGGGCCCCTGCCCCGCCTCCCGCGGCACTAGCGTGCCGCCTCATGGACGCTGACGAAGCACGCGACTTC
>JBOGFO010000163.1:0-3481 GCA_050743445.1 Acidimicrobiia bacterium | reverse complement strand
ACTGCGAGGTCTTGCCCGGGCCCACCAGGTTGTTGGCGAACGACGTGAAGGCCACGGTGCCGTTGTCCGCCACCGACGGGGCGAAGCTCTGCAGGTTGCCCTGGGCGTCGGGGGTCGAGGTCGTGCTGTCGGCCTTGCTGGCCAGGATCAGGCCCGTGGCCTGGCTCCACACGAACACGTCAGCGGAGTTGTTGCCATCACCCGCGACCAGGTTGGTGGCCGTGGACTCGAACGCCACCCACTGCCCGTTGGGACTGATGGTGGGCGTCTCGCTGTCACCGTTGGCGTCGCCACCACCCGCTGCCTCGCTGACGCGGGTCAACGTGATGGTCGGCGGGGTGACGGTGGTGTCACGCCGCCACAGGTAGATGTCGGAGGCGTTGTTGTTGTCGACGCTGACCAGGTTGGGGGCGCGCGACGCGAAGACCACCGCGTTGCCGTCCTGGCTGATCGTGCGCTTGGAGCACTTGCCCACAGTCAGAGCCGAACAGCTCGTGGTCGAGCCGGCGGGGAGCTTGTTGCGCTGCTCCCCCGCGGACGACATGCTCACCCGCTCGATCGTCCCCGGAGCCGCGCTGCAGCCGGAGATCGCCTTGCAGACGTTGAGCCGCCCGCCGGTGGCGACCCGCCCGGCGAGTGAAGGAACGAGATCGATGGCGCTCAGGAGTCGGGTCCTGAGCGCCGCCGCCGAGAGGGCTTCTCTCGACAGGACGAGGGCGGCGGTACCGGACACGTGGGGCGCGGCCATCGATGTTCCGGTCTCGTAGGCGTACCCGCCGCCGGGAACGGTGGAGTAGACGGCGGTCCCGGGGGCGGCCACTTCGACGTTGTACCGTCCGTAGTTGGACGTGGTGTGGAGAATGTCATCGTTCGTGGTGTTCGCAACGCAGACGACCGCGGGGAAACCGCATGGATACTGGGGCGTCACATCGTTGTTCGCCCCGTCGTTCCCGGCGGCGGCGACGACGAGGATGTCGTTCTGGGCCGCCCAGGCGTAGGCCTCAGCTTCGGCCTGACTGGGGTACCGGCCTCCGAGGGAAGCGTTGATCACGCGAAGGGGAACGCCGGCCAGTTTTGCGTCTACTGCCCAGTAGAGCGCCGCGAGGATGTCCGAGAGGGGGCCGCTTCCTGTGGAGTCGAGCACTTTCAACGCCATTATGCGTACGTTCCACGCGACGCCAGCGACGCCTCGGCTGTTATTGCCGACAGCCCCGATCGTCCCGGCCACGTGCGTCCCATGACCGTTGTCGTCATGCGGGTCGCAGTCGCCGTTGACGAAGTCCGCACCGAACGTCCCGGCCGGGCATCCGCCGACACCTGGGTTTCTCCACATGTTGGGAGCGAGGTCGGGGTGGGAGCCGTCCACACCACTGTCGAGGACGGCGACGACCACCTGGGATGAGCCGGTCGTGACCGACCAGGCCGCGTCGGCGTCGATGTCGGCGTCGGGTGTCCCCGCTTCGCCTTGCACAGCTTGACCGGTGTTTCGCAGCGCCCACTGCGTTGAGAACGACGCGTCGTTCGGCGTCCCCGCCAGCCGCACGAAGTAGTCCGGCTCGGCCGCCACGACGCCGGACCGCCCTTCGAGCCGCCGGACGACGTCACCGACGGTTCCCGGCACGACTGGAAGCACGAAGCTGCGACGTCCGATACGCCGCAACGCACCGGTTCCCATGTCGGCCACGCTGGCTGCACGGCCGACACCGCTCGCTTCATCGGCGAAAGTCACGATGACCCTGTCGGTCGCCGCGCTGGTAGGCGCTGCCTGAAAGGCCGACGGCCCAGCCGAGGCGGCTGATTGAACGAGGGGGCCAGACGCGATGACCCCCGAGGAGCCCACACTCACGATGAGGAACGTGCCGATGAACACGGCGGCGAGGGGGCACTTCGTCATGTCACGTCGCTCCTGACCCACGAGAAAATTGGTCCTTGGGTGCAATCCGGATCTTCGACTCGCCGGGCCCAGACCTTGAGCGCTTCGGGGGCCACCCCCGGGGGGTTGAGGGCACCCCGGGTTTGCGGTGATTGGCTCAGCCGCCCCCGGCCTCGATTCGCCCCAGAGGGCCTCTACCGCTCCCCGGCTCACGGCAACCAGACCGCCGGGTGGGAACGGGAAGAGCCTCCGGTTTCCCGGAGGCTCTGTCCGCTTGCGTGAAAGCCGAGTGTTAGCTGAGCAGGGCCACCGCCACCACCGGGCTGGCAGGGGGGTTGCTGCCTAGGGAGCCGTGGAACTTGACGTCACCGAAGGCGAAGATGCCGCCGTCTTCGGCCACCATCAGGTACCCGGCCGGGCCGGTGACCATGCCCGTGATCGGCTTGTTGAGGCGAAGGCTGCCGGTCGAACCGTAGAACGGGGAGCCGAAGGCGAAGATGCCGCCGTCTGCCGCCACCAGCCAGTAGCCGTCGCCGTCGGGGTCGGGAGCCATCGACACGACCGGCTGGTTGAGCTTGGTGCCGCCCATCGAGCCGGAGAACTTGGCGTCACCGAAGCTGAAGATCCCGCCGTCTGAGGCCACCATGTAGTAGCCCTGACCCGACGGGGTGGCCACCGAGTCGAGGACCGGCCCGTTGAGCGCCACGCCGGACATGTCGCCCTTGAATGGGGCGGCACCGAGGCCGATCACCCGGCCCTTGTTCGTGAACACCCAGTAGCCGTCACCGTTGGGCGTGGCCGAGAGGCTCGTCGCCTCCTCACCGGGGGCCAGGGTCGCGTTGCCGAAGTAGCGAGCGTCGCCCTTGGTGAACACCTCGCCATTGGCACTCAGAATCCAGTAGCCGTCGCCCGAGGGCGTGGGCTCGATGTCCGCCGCCGAGGTCGCCTGGCTGCCGAGGTTCTTGGCGTCACCGAACGGATACACGGTCCCGTCGGCCGTGATCATCCAGTACCCGGATTCGTCACCGGCGGTAGTGAACTCCGGATCGGGCTGAACAGGCGGAGGCGGAGGCGGCGGCGGGGGAGGCTGCGGGGTCGGCTGGGGCTCAGGCTGGGGCTGCGGTGGCGGCGGGACGTCCCGGTAGATCCAGGGAGTGAACGTGTTGTAGCTCGGCGCGAAGTCGTATGCCCCGGTGAAGATCTTCATGTAGGCACGGACCCGGAACGAGCCTGGGCTACCGATGCACGAGGCCGAGAAGGCGGTGATGTAGAGGTCACCGTCGTATCCCTCGGTGCCGTAGCACATCAGCGCAAAGTCCGACGAGCGTCGAACCCGATTGCTGGTGTTGTCGTAGAACACGGAGAAGTCTTCGACGCCGTCGCCGTTCGTGTCGATTTCCCAGATGATGACATTGGCGTCGTCCCAGTATGCCGGGTCGGCCGCGAGCACCGTGTTGACAGAGACGGCGATCGCTGTCTCGGTGTAGGTGCCGCCGACGGAGATGATGTCGGCGTAGGGGTTGGTCGAGTCGCCATCGGGGTCCGCAGCGATCTCGGTCGTGGCGGAGGCGGAGGGGACGAAGGCGAGGGTCGCTGCGGCCAGGACGG
>JBOGFO010000162.1:0-2382 GCA_050743445.1 Acidimicrobiia bacterium | reverse complement strand
TCGCCGGCGAGCCGCCGGCCTTCGGCGAGCATGCCCGGATCCGGGTCGACACCCACGACCTCGGCCACCAGACGGGCCAGGGGCAGGGCGATCTGCCCGGTGCCGCAGCCAAGATCGAGGACGCGCTGGCGGCCGGTGAAGGAGAACCGTTCCGCCAGGAAGGCGAAGAGTTCGTCGGGATACCCGGGTCGGTACCGGGCGTAGTACGGGGCGGTCCCGGAGAAGAGCTCTTCGGGCCTGTAGTTCACGGCACCCGCCTCTCCATTGCAACCGGTGAGCTGGGAGTGGGGACAAGGGACGCTCCGGCGATGGGCGCCGGCCGAGCTATTCGCGGTCGAAGAGCCGGGGCGGCAGCAGGAAGGCGAGCCGGCCGCAGCCGGGGCCGGCGTCGGCCCAGCGGTCGACGTCGAGCTCGATGCCGACCAGGGCGCCGGTGGGCACCCGGTGACTGCCGCCCCCCACCAGCAGCCCGGTCGTCTCCGACCAGGTCGGCTCGTGGCCGACGAGCAGCAGCCGGGCCGCGTCGTCGGGCTGGCCGGTGAGCTCTTCGAGCACGGCGAAGGGGCCCTCGCCGTAGAGCGCCTCGCTCACGTGCACCGGGCACACCCAGCCCCCGGCCTTCATGGCCAGCTCCAACGTCACCTGCGCCCGGGTCGCCGGGGAGGTCACGGCGGCGTCGGGCCGGAGGGCGGCGCCGGCCAGCAGCTCGCCCATGACCCGGGCGGCCCGCTCGCCCCGCCTGGCCAGGGGACGGTCCCGGTCGTCGCCCGTGTCCGAGGCCCAGTCCGACTTCCCGTGGCGGAGCAGCATCACCGACTTCACTTGAGGGCCACCCGGATCTCCTCCCACAGCTCCTCGTAGGCCAGCGCCGCCCTGCAACGCGGAGCGAACACCCCCACCGGCGACTGGTGAGGGCCCATCCGTTCCACGTCGGCCGAGGCCGCGATCCAGCTCTCGAGGAGGCTCCCACCGGTCCCCGGTGGCCCCCCAAGGCCGGGACGCAGGCCGTCGTCCACGAGGTCCCGGTGCATCCGCCGGCGGCGGTCGACCATGGTGAAGAAGGGCAGCAGCCGGAGCTTGCGCCACTTGGACTCGGCCAGGAACTCCCGCACCTGCTCCAGGGCGAGCAGGGACAGGGTGGTCGGGATCATCGGCATGAGCAGCGCATCAGAGGCGTTGAAGACGTTCTCCGACACGAGCGACAGGCTGGGAGGGCAGTCGAGGAACAGGTACTGGTAGTCGACGGCGAGCGGCTCCACCAGCCGGGAGATGCGCCGGGTGGGTTTCTTGGTCTCCTCCAGGGCCAGGTCCAGGTTGCGGTAGGAGATGTTGGCCGGCAGCAGGTCGAGGTACTCGTGGTCGGTCGACCGGATCATTCCATCGAGCTCGTGCTTGCCCCGGACGAGCGCCCGGGCGCCGACCTTGTCCCGGGGGCCGACCCGGAAGTAGAAGCTGGTCGCCCCTTGAGGGTCGAGATCCCACACCAGGGTGCGGGCACCGTCCCGGGCGGCGAGGTAGGCGAGGTTCACCGCCGAGGCGGTCTTCCCCACACCGCCCTTGATGTTGTAGGTGGCGAGCACCTTCACAGTCAGATCGTACGGGTGTCCGGGACCGGGGCGGGTGCACTTGGGCCCAGCACTAGCCTCCGGGGGATGAATCGCCTCGCCGACGAGACCAGCCCATACCTCCAGCAGCACAAGGACAACCCGGTCGACTGGTATCCGTGGGGGGAGGAGGCCTTCGCCCGCGCTCAGGCCGAGGACAAGCCGATCATGCTGTCGGTGGGCTACTCGGCGTGCCACTGGTGCCATGTCATGGCCCACGAGTCGTTCGAGGATCCGGGCACGGCCGAGGTCATGAACCGGCTGTTCGTGAACATCAAGGTCGACCGGGAGGAGCGGCCCGACGTCGACGCCGTCTACATGACGGCGGTGCAGTCGATGACCGGCCGGGGCGGCTGGCCCATGACGGTGTTCCTCACCCCCGACGGGCAGCCGTTCTACGGCGGGACGTACTACCCCAGGGAGGACCGGCACGGGCTGCCGGGCTTCACCCGGTTGCTGGAGGCCATCGACGACGCCTGGCGGAACCGGCGCGACGAGCTCGAGACCCAGGCGGGGAAGCTGGCGGAGGCCCTGGCCCGCAGCGGCCAGCTGCCCCAGACCGGCGACGGCGCGGCCCTGGGGGTCGACGTGCTGGACAAGGCCGCCGCCCAGCTGACGGTGCAGTTCGACGGGCGCTTCGGCGGGTTCGGCGGGGCCCCCAAGTTTCCGCAGGCCATGAGCCTCGACCACCTGTTGCGCCATCACGTCCGGACCGGCAACGTACGGTCGCTCGACATCGCGCTGGCCACCCTCGACGCCATGGCCGCCGGCGGCATGT
>JBOGFO010000161.1:0-3660 GCA_050743445.1 Acidimicrobiia bacterium | reverse complement strand
TCGTGCGCCAGGCCAACCGCTGGAACCGCCCGGTGTACGTGGCCACCAACCTGCTCGAGTCCATGGTCATGAACCGCCAGCCGACCATCGCCGAGATGAACGACATCGCCAACACCCTCCTCGACGGTGTCCACGGCCTCGTCCTGGCGGCGGAGACGGCCATCGGGGTCGACCCGGTGGGTGCCGTCGACACCGTCATGCGCTCGATTCGGGCATTCGAGCACACAACGGTCGGAACGCTGCTCGAAGAGGACCGCGTCCGGGCTATCTCCTAGCTCCGGTTGTGACGATTCGGTTGCGGGGGAAGGGCCGGTGGCCCGGCAGGGCGAACAATCGTCCCGTGCCCTTCTCCCTGACCCCCGGGGACGAGAGCGGTGACGCTCCCCTTGACGGTCCCGTCGACGCCCGCGTCGATACCGTCCCGGTGCGCTTCCGCCTTTCCTCCCTCCCGTTGATCGCCATCGCCCTCGGGGTCACCCTGACCGCCGGCTCGGCGGTGGCCATGATGCGGGCGGGTGCCGGGGTCGGCCCCGAAGCGCCGCCGGCCAAGGTCTTCACCGCCTTCGTGGAGGACCCGGGGTCCACGGTCACCACCGCCACCACCGCGCCCGAGGCGGCGCCGGCGCCGCTCACCACACCGACTCCTCCTCCGGCCGAGCGGGCCAAGGAGCCCCTCGTCAAGCTGGGCGAGATCCGCATCCCCAAGATCGGCCTGGTGCACCCCATCTACGAAGGCGTGAGCCTCACCGTCGTCGACCACGGGCCCGGCCACTGGCCGGGGAGCGCCGTGCCCGGTCAGCTGGGCAACACGGTCTTCGCCGGCCACCGGGTGACGCACTCCCACCCCTTCCGCGACTTGGACAAGTTGGCCCCGGGCGACGAGGTCTTCTTCTCCACCGCCAACGGCGAGTTCCTCTACACGGTGACGGGCACCGAGATCGTGGGCGCCAAGGACACCTGGATCGTCACCCCCACCGCCGACGCCACGATGACCCTCTTCGCCTGCCATCCGCCGGGGAGCGCCAAGCAGCGCATCGTGATCCGGGGCACCTACGTCGGCTCCAGTTCGGTCCTTTCCTGACCGAGTCCACCCCTGGAGTCCCCGTTCGGGCGTAACCTCTTGCCGGCAGGCAGGGAGGTGGGGACAGATCATGGCGGTGACCTTCATCTTCGAGGTTCCCGGCGCGGGTGCGGAGCAGTACGACGCGGTGATGGAACGCCTCGGCCCTGACAGCCCCCCGGGGCGGATCTACCACGTGGCCGGACCCGTCGAAGATGGCTGGATGGTGGTCGACGTCTGGGAGACCGCCGAGGACTTCGAGCGGTTCCTGGCCGAGGATCTCCTGCCCGCCGCCCGCGCCACCGGCTTCTTCGCCTCGCTTCCCCTGACGTTCCCCGTCCACAGAATCGTGCCGGGGGCGCAACGGGCGTAGCCTTCGGCCCAATGGCCAGGATCGTTCACTTCGAACTGCCCTACGACGACGGCAAACGAGCCCGGGAGTTCTACGAGAACCTGTTCGGCTGGCAGGTCCAGGGGTGGGGTGACGAGCCCACCTACCAGCTGGCCACCACCGGAACCGACGGCCTCGGCATCGACGGAGCGCTGTACCAGCGCCAGGACCCCGATCTGGGCATCCTCGTCTACGTGTCCGTGCCCGACATCGTCGACGCGCTGGCCCGGGCGGAACGGGCCGGGGCCACGGTCGTGCATCCCAAGACCCAGATCGGCGGGGTGGGCTGGTCAGCCGTGCTGCGGGACCCGGAGGGGAACCTGCTGGGCTTGTTCGAGAGCGAGCCCGGCACCGACTGAGGGGCTGACCATGGCGATCGACCGGGTGGGGGCGCTGCGCCGGGAGCGGGAGGACGTGCTGGCCTTCTGCCGTCTGCTCAGCGACGACGAGTGGAACGTGCCGAGCACGTGCCCGGGATGGTCGGTGCAGGACGTGCTGGCCCACCTGACGGCCACCGTGCACGGGGTGTTCACGCCCTGGCTGCTCCGGATCATCCGCACCAAGGACGTCGAGCGCAACAACGACGCCGACGTGGAGTCCCGCCGGAACCGCGCCCCGGCCGAGGTCCTGGCCGAGTACGAGACCTGGAGCGGGCGGGTGCCCACCCTCATGCAGGCCGGCCAGCTGCCCGGGGTGGGGTTGACGCCCTTCCCGCTGGGCAACATCGGCCGCTACCCGCTGGCCCTCATCACCTCCGCCATGGTCTTCGACCACCACACCCACCTGCGTCACGACATGGCCCCCGCCCTCGGCCGCCCGTCTCCGCCCACCGACGAGGGGCGCATGGGGTGCGTCCTGGAGTGGATGATGGCCGTGCTGCCGCAGGTGGGCCGCCAGGAGCTGGCCTTCATGGACCGTCCCGTCCGCCTCACGCTGGAGGGCCGGGGCGGGGGGACGTGGGGCGTGCTGCCCAGGCCCGGCGGCAAGATCGTGAGCGAGGCGGGGCCAATCGTCGGGGCGGTGGCCCACATCACGGGCCTGGCCGAGGAGTTCCCGATGTGGGCCACGAACCGCACGCCGTGGCGGGACCACGACCTCAAGCTCGAGGGTGACGAGGACTACGCCACCCGCTTCCTCGACGCCCTCAAGGTGGTCTGAGCGCCGGAGCTGGAACTCAGTCGCCGGAGGGGCCGGCGAGGTGGAGGCGGCGCAGGCGCCACGTGGCCAGGGCGAGGCCGGCAACCGTGAGGATGGCGAGGCGGATCAGTCCGGCGCCGCCCTCGGGAAGGCCGGCACGCTCGAGGCCCTCGGCGCTCGAGGCGAGGCCGGCGTACACGGAGCGGCCGAGCCACGACGGGCACCACTGGGCGATACCGGAGAGGGCGGTGCCGAGGAGGCGCTCGACCAGCACGACCAGGGCCAGGGACCACACCACGGCCCGGCGGGCGGTGGCGCCGATGAAGACGAAGACCGCCACGTAGGCGGCGGCCGCCCCTCCGGTGGCCACGGCCATAGGGGCCGCCTGGGACGGGGCGCCGGCGACCACGGCGGCGAGGGCGCAGGGAATGGCCACGGCGGCCATGGCCACCAGCCAGCCGGCCACGAACCGGCCGGCGGCGATGGTGGCGAACCCGATGGGGGAGAGCCATGTGAAGTGAAGCGTCCCGGAGCGGACCTCGGCGCCGAGGACGGCGTCGCCCACCACCAGGCACCCCACCGGGAGCACCACGCCGAACAGGCCCGGCCCCGCCACCGACGCCAGGGCCTCAGCCGCCGGCTCGTCGATGACGTGGGTCAGCAGGCCGAAGAGGAGGGCGCCCGCCGCCGGCAGAAGGAGGCCGAGGCGGCGCCGGTTGGGGAAGCAGGCCGTCAGGGCGTACCCGGCCACGATCCAGACCCCCCGCAGGCCTCCGGGCGCCCGACCCGTCACCCGCGTGCTCACCGGACCAGCTCGCGGAAGAGAGATTCGAGGGACTCGTCGAGGGGCCGGACCTCGCGCAGGCGGGCCCCGGCGTCGGAGGCCAGGCGAGGCAGGGCGACGGCCAGCTCGCCGGCCCGCTTGGTCGCCACCGTGAGCCGGTCGCCGTCGACCTCCACGCCCCCGACGGCCTCCAGGCCCACCAGGGCGGCGGCCAGGTCCCGGGGCTCGTCGGCCCGGACCATCACCCGCCGGGGCCGGTCGGCCATGGCGTCGCGGATGGCCCGGCGG
>JBOGFO010000160.1:0-3853 GCA_050743445.1 Acidimicrobiia bacterium | reverse complement strand
TGCTCACCCGCCCGCTGCTGGAGGCGGTCCGGGCCACCGACCCGGTGGTGCTGCTCATCGACGAGGTCGACCGGGTGGAGATCGAGACCGAGGCGCTCCTCCTCGAGGTCCTCTCCGACTTCCAGGTGTCGGTCCCCGAGCTGGGGACGATCACCGGGACCCAGCGGCCCCTGGTCGTGCTGACCTCCAACAACACCCGGGAGCTGTCGGAAGCCCTCAAGCGCCGTTGCCTGTTCCTCCATCTCGACTACCCGAGCCTGGAGCGGGAGCAGGAGATCGTGCGGGTGCGGGTGCCGGGCATCGACGCCACCCTGGCCGACCAGATCGCCTCGGTGGTGCGCTCCATCCGCCAGCTGGATTTGAAGAAGGCGCCGTCGATCTCCGAGACGATCGACTGGGCCCGCACCCTGGTCCATCTCGGGGTCGAGCGGGTGACCACCGACGTGGTCGGTGGCACGCTGCACGTGCTGCTCAAGTACCAGCGCGACATCGAGAAGGCCCGGAAGGAACTCCCCGGGGTCGGGGGTGTCCCCAAAGGCCCCGGGGTCGGGGGTGTCCCCCAAGGCCCCGGGGTCGGGGGTGTCCCCCAAGGCAAGGTCGCCGAGGCCTGATGCCCGATCCCGACACCGTCGAGGTCCCCGCCCCGGGACGGATGCTCGACCTGATCTCGGGGTTCGTCCACGAGCTGCGGGCCGCCGGCCTCCCGGTGTCGATGACGGAGAACCTCGACGCCATGCGGGCCCTGGAGCATGTCCCGCTCGGCGACCGGGCCGGCTTCAAGGCGGCCATGGCCGCCACCCTCGTCAAGCGGGCCGACCACCGCAAGGTCTTCGACGTGCTCTTCGACGTCTACTTCGCGCTCCAGCCCTTCGACGCCGACGGCGACGAGGACGGCGGCGGCCCGGACGGGCGGGGGATGCCGTCGCCCGGGTCGATGCCCGGTGGGGGAGCGGGCGGTGAGGCCGAGCAGATCGAGGCGCTGCTCCTCGCCGCCCTGCTCGACCCCGAGATGATCCGGCGCCTGGCCGCCCAGGCGGTGGAGCGTCACGCCGGGATGGAACCCGGGCGTCCCGTGGGCGGGACCTACTACCTGTACCGCACACTGCGGGCCCTGGAGCTCGAGGGGATGGCCGACCGGCTGCTGGAGCGGATGCGCGACGCCCAGGGCGGGTTCGAGGACGACCTGGCCGAGCGCCTGGCCCGCGAGGAGCTCGAGGCCCGCATCCAGCGCCTGCGGGGGGAGATCGAAGCGGAGATCCGCCGGCGCCTGGTGCTCGACCGGGGCCCGGAGGCCATGGCCCGCTCCCTGCGGGCCAAGCTCCCCGAGGATGTCGACTTCATGCACGCCAACCGGGAGGAGATGTTGGCGCTGCAGCGGGCCATCGATCCGCTGGCCCGGGCGCTGGCCGCCCGCCTGGCCATGCGCCGGCGGCACCGGCGCAAGGGCCATCTCGACTTCCGCTCCACCGTGCGCCACTCCCTGGCCTACGGCGGGGTGCCGGCTGAGCCCCGGTTCCGCAAGCCCCACCCGTCGAAGCCGGAGATCATGGTGGTGGCCGACATCTCCGGCTCGGTGGCCAGCTTCGCCCGCTTCACCCTCCAGCTCGTCCACGCGCTCGCCGCCCAGTTCTCGCGGGTGCGCAGCTTCTGCTTCATCGACGGCCTCGACGAGGTGAGCCGGTTCTTCGAGGGCAACACCGATCTGTCCGACGCCGTGCGCCGCATCAACACCGAGGCGGATGTGGTGTGGGTCGACGGGCACTCCGACTACGGCCACGCCTTCGAGGTCTTCCACGAGCGCTACAGCGGCGAGGTGACCCCCAAGACGTCGGTCATCGTGCTGGGCGACGCCCGCAACAACTACCACGCCACCTCGGAGTGGGTGCTGGCCGACCTGCGCCGCCGGGCCCGGCACCTGTACTGGCTCGACCCCGAGCCCCGGGCCTACTGGGACACCGGCGACTCGGTCATCTCCACCTACGCCCGCCACTGCGACGGGGTCTACGAGTGCCGCAACCTCCGCCAGCTGGAGCGGTTCGTGGAAGCGGTCATCGACCGGTGATGTCGGGGACACCCCCTACCCCGGGCAGCGATCCCGCCTGCTGGGCCCACCTGCTCTGCCCCGAGTGCGGGGCGGTGGTCGAGGACAGGGAACGCGAGACCTGCTGGCGCTGCGGTGTCGCGCTACCCCCGGGCTTCCCGGTAGGCGTGGCGGATGAAGCCCCCGCCGAAGCCGAGGAGGGCTGAGAAGCCCACCGCCACCAGGCCGGCCGCCACCGCCACGAGGGCGAGGCCGACCGACTCGCCGAATCCCACCACCACGGCGGCCAGGACCTGGGGGGCCATGACGGCGGCGCCGGCCAGTGCGGCCCGGTCGGGGAACATCGCGCCCAGCCCGAACGCGGCCAGGAGGCTGGCCAGGGCGACGGGCGGGGAGTCGGCGACGGCGCTCAGGACCGTCAGGAGGACTCCCAGGGTGAGGGCGACGACGAGTGGCCGGTGCATGTCCCGAGTGACTGTACCGCCACGTCTCGGCGCAGAATTTCCAACTGGTTGGAATTTCTGCGCCGAGAGAGTTCACGGGACCCCGTCGGGAATTCACGGGCTCCAGGCGGCGGAGACCGGTACCTTCATTGCATGTCCTTTTATCGGGTGGCTCGCGTCGACCGGAGCCTCGCCGTCGTCCTGAGTGACGCCGGCGAGGTCGCGGCGCGCGTCCCGAAGGGCGTCCATGTGGTGACCGGCGACGAGGTCGCCTACGGCCCCGAGGGTGACGGTTGGGTGATCACCGAAGTCGCCCCCCGCCGTTCCGCCATCACCCGGGCCGATGCCGACGGGGCCCGGGCTCCGCAGGTGCTGGCCGCCAACGTGGACCTGGTCTTCGTGGTCTGTGGCCTCGACCGGCCGCTCCGCCCCGGGCGGATCGAACGCAGCGTGGTGCTGGCCTGGGAATGCGGGGCCGAACCGGTGCTCGTCCTCACCAAGGCCGACCTGGCCGCCGACCCCGAAGCGGCCGCCGACGAGGCCGCCGCCGCCGCCCCGGGGGCGGCGGTGCAGCTCACCTCGGTCCGCACCGGCCTCGGACTCGAGGCGGTGCTCGCCCACCTCGAGGGCGGGCGCACGGCGGCCCTCCTGGGCGAGTCGGGAGCGGGGAAATCGAGTCTGGTGAACGCCCTCGCCGGCGAGGAGCTCATCGCCACCGGAGCGGTCCGGACCGGCGATTCGAAGGGCCGCCACACCACCACCGCCCGCCATCTCATCGTGCTCCCCGGCGGCGGCGCCATCATCGACACCCCCGGGCTGCGGCAGATGGGCCTGTGGTCCGGCGAGGAGGGCCTGGCCGCCGCCTTCGCCGACGTGGAGTCCCTGGCGTCCGGCTGCCGGTTCCGGGACTGCGCCCATGAGAGCGAACCGGGCTGCGCGGTGGTCGAGGCGGTGGCCGACGGGCGCCTCCCGGCCCGGCGCCTGGCCGGTTACGTCAAGCTGCGCCGCGAGCTCGACCACTTGGAAGGGCGCAAGGCGGAGCATGAGCGCCGGGCCGAGGGCAAACGGGGGGCGCGGATGGTGCGTGAGGCGCTGCGGACCAAGGGCCGGAAGGACTGAAGCCCCCCGGCCGATCAGGTCCCCGGTAGGTCAGGTCCCCGGCCGCTCAGGCTTCCAGCAGCTCCCAGAGCCGGTCGGCGATGCGGGCCAGGGCGATGAGCTGGCCGCGTTCCCGTTCCCGCAGCGCATAGCCGCTGCGGCTGGCGAGGAGGACGGAGCGGTGATTGCCGAGCGGCGCGGCCGCGAGGTCCTCCGGGCCGGCGGCGCCGCTGGCCACCAGCGGAGAGGCGGCGACGCCCAGTGCCAACGC
>JBOGFO010000159.1:0-4809 GCA_050743445.1 Acidimicrobiia bacterium | reverse complement strand
TGCTGGCCCCGGTCTCGTCACGGTTGAACTTGGCGTCGATCCAGGACTTGAGGACGAAAAGGTTCATGTGCGCACCTCCGCTGTTGGAGCCGTTAGCGCCGGCTCTTGTTTCGCTCTTCCGGCGCTTTGGCGCCTCGTGATTCATGTATCGGCCGCGGGGGTGCGCTGCTGGATAGGCCGATCGGCTCATTCCCGGCCGGGGGCCGGGCTGGGGGCCGGCTGGGGGCCGGAGATGCCTACTGGAGGCGGATGATGCCGAGGCGCACGGCGGTCAGCACCGCCTGGGTGCGGTCCCGGGCGTTGAGCTTCTCGTAGATCGACGCCAGGTGGTTCTTCACCGTCTTGGCGCTGATGAACAGCTTCTGGGCCACCTCGGTCATGCCGAGGCCGTCGGCGAAGAGCTGGAGGACCTCCTCCTCGCGGGGGCTCAGGATGGGCTCGGCCTCTACGGGCCGGCCCGGACCGGTGAGCTCGCCCAGCATCGACCGGGCCAGGTCGGAGGAGAGGGCCGTCTCGTCCCCGGCGGCGGAATGGAGGGTCTCGGCCACCTGCTGCATGGAGCAGTCCTTGCCCAGGAAGCCGACCGCCCCGGCCCGCAGGGCGGCGTCGACCACCTCCTCCTCGCCGTGCATGGTGAGGATCACCACCCGCACGTCGGGGACGCGGGTCCGCATGAGGCGGGTGGCCTCGATCCCGTCGAGGACCGGCATGGTCACGTCCATGAGGACCAGGTGGGGGCGCAGGGCCTCGGCCATGCGCACGCCCTCCTCGCCGTCGCCGGCCTCGCCCACGACCTCGAAGCCGGCGTCTTCCATGGCCCGGCGGAGGCCCTGGCGCAGGAGCTGATGGTCGTCCACCAGCAGCAGCTTGGTCACTGCTCGACCTCCACTTCGGCCACCAGGCGGGCGCCGTGGCCGGGTTGTGACTCGATGGTGAGGCGGGCGCCGATGGCGTTGGCCCGTTCCCGCATGGCCAGGATGCCCGTCGGCGTGCCGTCTTCGATGGTGTCGGGATCGAAGCCGACCCCGTTGTCGGTGATCTCGAGGCGCCCGTGACCGCCGTCGACCGTCCAGTCCACCTCCAGGCTCGTGGCCCGGGCGTGGCGCTCCACGTTGCTCAGACTCTCCTGGAGGATCCGCCACAGCTCCTGCTCCACCGGGACGGGAAGGCGGGTCCCGTCGGCCCAGTCGGAGAACTTGGCGCTGATGCCGGTCCGTTCCGCGAAGCGGCGCAGGTAGGCGTCGGCCAGGCTGGCCAGGCCGGCCGTCTCGGTGACACGGGCCCGGAGCTGGCGGAGCGTCTCCCGGACCTCGCCCAGCAGGTCGCCGACGGTGCCCCGCAGGCGGACCAGGTCGGGCTTGGGGTCGTCGAGGCGGCCGATGCGGTCGATCTCCAGGCCCATGTAGGCCAGGCCCTGGCCGATCCGGTCGTGCAGGCTCTTGGCCAGGCGGTCCCGCTCGCCTTCCGCCCCCAGCGTGCGGAGGCGCTCGAACCAAAGGGCGTTGTCGATGGCCAGCGCCATCGACTCGGTCAGGCCGGTGAGAACCACCGCCTCCTCGGGTCCAAACCTGCCCGCCTCGTCGTGCTCGAGGACGGCCAGGGCCACCAGCCGGCCCCGGGCCAGCAGCGGGGCGTAGAGGGCACTGCGCGATTGCTCCCACAGCCCCGGTCGGCCGAGTGCCGGATCGAGGGTCGGCTCGCACACCACCACCGAGCGGGCGATGGCCGTCCGCGCCGGCGAGGGCAGGTCCTCGGTACGCAGCGCCGGAGGTGCCGGCAACCCGGCCGACGCCTCCACCCGCCACACCCCGGTGGCGGGGTTGAGGACGAGCACACCGGCGGCGGTGAAGTCGAACAGCTGGCGCAGGTGGCCCATGGCCGCGGTCAGGGTGTCACCCAGGTCGAGGGAGGAGGGGAGGGTCTGGGTGACCCGGGCCAGCTGGGACAGCAGGTCGTTGGCCTCGGTGAGGGTCCCCATCCGGTCGGCGTAGACCTCCTGGCGCTGCTCCGCCTCGAGGAACAGGCGACGGGCGTAGCCGGCGACCACGGCGGTGGCGACATAGACGAGCAGCACCTGGGAAGCGCTCTCCAGGCTGGCCCGGGCCGAAGGGAAGAACAGGGCGGCCAGCGCCAGGCCGGCGCCGGCCGTCCCCGCCGCCACCAGGCCGCCGCGGTAGCCCTGGGAGAACCCGGCCAGGAGCACCCCGACCAGCAGGGTGAAGACGTAGGGGCTGTCCCACCCGCCGCTGACCGCCACCGCCACCAGGGCGGTGCCGAGCTCGAGGGCGAGCTGGTGGCGCTCGACCTCCACGGCACCGAGATGGGGGAGGGGCCGGATGGTCCGCCAGGCGCCGTAGGCGACGAGCAGGGCGCTGGCCGCCACCGCCCCCGGCTCGTGGACGACGGCCAGGGTGACGGCCACGCCAGTGGCCACGGTCGCCCAGCGCAGGGCGATGACGAGATGGGCGAACCGGCCCTTGGAGGGGTCGGCGGGTACGGGTTGCGTCAGAGGCCCTGGGAGATGGAGATGGCCGCCGGGCCGATGACCACCACGAAGATGGCCGGGAGGATGAACAGGGTCAGGGGGACCAGGATCTTCACCGGCAGCTTGCCGGCCTTCTCCCGGGCCCACTGGCGGCGCTTGGTCCGCATCTCCACCGCCTGGGTCCGCAGCACCCGCCCGATCGGCATCCCCAGGGCGTCCGCCTGCACCAGGATCAGGACGAAGTTCGATAGCTCCGGTACCTCCGTCCGTCGCTTCAGGTTCTGGAGGGCATCCCGGCGGGGGAGGCCGAGCTCCATTTCCCGTAGCGTACGACTGAACTCGTGCGCCAGGGGACTGTCGAAGTGCTTGCACACGATCCCCACGGCGCCCTCGAAGCCCACGCCGGCCTCGACGGAGATGGCCAGGAGGTCGAGCACGTCGGGCAGGTCCCGGCGGATCGACGACTGGCGCTCGTCCTTCTTGCGCCGCAGCCATGCCACCGGGGCGAAGAAACCGATGGCCACGAGCATGCCGACCATGCGCAGCAGGGCGAAGCCCTCGTCGCCGTTGGTGTTGGCCAGGAGGAGGCCGAGGAGGGCACCGCCGCCCGCACCCACCGCCTGGAGAACCACGAACTCCTCGGGCCCGACGCTGTGCAGGACGCCCGCCACCAGCAGCTTGTGGCGGATCGACTCGATGCGGGCCCGGGGCATGAGGCGGGTGGCCCGGTCGGCCACCTGACGGCCCAGCGGGCGCAGCAGGCGGGCGACCATCGGCTGGCGCAGCGTGGTGGTGAACTCGTCGAGGACGATTCCGCCTTCGAGGTCGGCCAGGACCGCGCCGGCGTCGACCTCGGGTTCGCGGATGGCCTGCAGGGCGACGAGGCCCCCGGTGGCGAGGGCGGCGAAGCCGGCGAGGAGGAGGAGGACGTCCATCAGACGTCGATCTTGACCATGCGCATGATCATGAAGATCCCCATGGCGACGGACCCGGCCGCCCCGAGGAGCATGAACAGCCACGGGAACTCGAGCATCGGGGCGATGTACTCGGGGCTCATCGTCTTCACCGCGAAGAACAGCATCACGGGTAGGGCGCCCAGCACGTAGGCCGACATCCGGCCCTCGGCGGTCAGCACCTTGACCTCCCGGCGGATCTCCTCCCGGGCCCGCATGAACTCGGCCAGGGTGAAGAGCAGGTCGGCGAGCTTGCCGCCCACCGACTGCTGGATGCGGATGGCCTGCACGACCCAGGTCAGGTCCGGGACCTGGAGGCGGGTGGCCAGTCGCTCCAGGGAGTCGACCAGCGGATCCCCGAGGCGGGTCTCGGCCAGCACCCGCTCGAACTCCTGGGACAGCGGCGGTTCGCTCTCCTCGACCATGGACTGCACCGAGCGCAGGAAGGTGTGCCCGGCCTGGAGGGAGGAGGCGATGAGGGAGAGGGCCTCGGGCAACTGGGCCTCGAAGGCCCGGCGCCGGCGGCCGACCTTGAAGCGGACGTAGACCCAGGCGGCGGCCGGGCCGGCCAGGCCGGAGATAGCCCCGAGGAGCACCTGGGCGGTGAGGAACCACAGCAGCAGGCCGACCACCACGCCGCCGCCCACGGCCACGAGCACGAACTCGCCCGGGCGCAGGGGAAGGCGGGCCCGTTCCAGCTCGTGGCTGACCCGGGCCATGAGGTTGAACCGCTCCAGGCCCTGCTGGGCCAGGCTGACACCGCGTTCGAGGAGCGCGGCCCTCGACTCGGTGACGGCTTCGACGGGGACGTCACGCTCGCCGTAGGGGAGCTGGAGGATGGCGGCCAGGTCGTTGTCGCGCTCGTTCACCCGCTGGAGCCAGGCCACGGTGCACAGCGCGAGTCCGAGGCCGACGCCTCCGGCGGCGAGGTAAGGCATCATCGGCGGACGCCGCTCCGGGCGATGAGCTCGGCGACCGAGGGGACGTCGCGACCACGGGCGCGGTCCTCCCGGGCCCGGACGGGCGCCTGGAAGATGGTGGCGGGCAGGTCGACCCCGGAGTGGAGGAGCTTCTCCAGGAACTTGGGCCGCAGCCCGGCGGCCTCGATCTCGCCGATTTGGCGGCCCTCGGGCGACTGGCGGGGCACGAACTTGAAGATCTCCTGGAGAAGGATGATGTCGCCCTCCAGGCCCTGGACCTCCTCGACGGAGACGATCCGGCGGGCGCCGTCGGAGGCGCGCTCGATCTGGACGATGACGTCGATGGCGGAGGCGATCTGCTCGCGGATGGCCCGCACCGGCAGCTCGAAGCCGGCCATGAGGACCATCGTCTCGAGCCGGGCCAGCGCGTCGCGGGCGGTGTTGGCGTGCA
>JBOGFO010000158.1:0-2404 GCA_050743445.1 Acidimicrobiia bacterium | reverse complement strand
GGCCAAGGAGGTGGGCGCCCTGCTGGCCGAGCCGGAGCGCCTGGTGGCCATGGGCCGGTCCGCCACCGGTGTCGGCCATCCGGACGCCGCCGACCGCCTGGCCGACCTCGTGGAGCAGGTGGCGCGGTGACCCCAGTGCCCTCGGGGACACCTCGGACCCCGGGGGGGAACCTCGACCTCTCCCAGCCCCGGCGGGTCCACATCGTGGGGGTGGGCGGGATGGCCATGAGCGGCATCGCCGCCATCCTCGCCCGCCTGGGCCACACCGTGTCCGGGTCCGACCTCAAGGCCTGGCGGGGACTGGAGCGGCTGCGCCTCCTGGGCGTCGACGTCAACGTCCCCCACGATGCGGCCAAGCTGCCGGCCGATCTCGACGCCGTCGTCGTCTCCACCGCCATCCCCGCCTCCAACCCCGAGGTGGTCACGGCCCGGGAGCGGGGAATCCCCGTCCTGCGCCGGTCGGACGCCCTGGCCAGCATCGTCGCCCTCCGGCGGACGGTGGCGATCTCCGGCACCCACGGCAAGACGACGACCTCGACGATGACCACGCTGGTGCTGCGGGCCGCCGGATGGCAGCCCTCCTACCTCATCGGCGGCGAGCCCAACGAGGTCGGCAGCAACGCCGCCTACGACGACGGCGAGTGGCTGGTGGTGGAGGCGGACGAGAGCGACGGGACCTTCATCGAGATCGTTCCGGAAGCCGTCGTCCTCACCAACGTCGAACCCGACCACCTCGACCATTACGGCGACTTCGCCGCTCTGGAGGCCGCCTGCGCCCGGTATCTGGCTGCCGCCCCGGGGGCGCGGGTGGTGTGCGCCGACGACCCGGTGGCCGCCCGTCTGGCCGCCGAGGTGGGCGGGACCGTCACCTACGGGACGGCCGAGACGGCCGACTACCGCATCACCGGCTACGCCGGGGAGCGCTCGGGGTGCCGGTTCACCCTGCACCGGTCGGGGATCGAGCTGGGGCCGCTGGTCCTGCCCGCCCCCGGGATCCACAACGCCCGCAACGCCGCCGCGGCGGCCGCCGTCGCCACGGAGATCGGCGTGCCCTTCGATGCGGTGCAGGCCGCCCTGGGGCGCTTCGCCGGCGTGGCCCGCCGGTTCCAGTTCCACGGCGAGGTCGGCGGGGTCAGCCTGGTCGACGACTACGCCCACCTCCCCGGCGAAGTGAAGGCCACCCTGGCCGCGGCCAAGGAGGGCGGCTGGTCCCGGGTGGTGGCCGTCTTCCAGCCCCACCGCTACAGCCGGACGGCCCGCCTGTGGCGCGACTTCGGCGACGCCTTCGACGACGCCGACCTGGTGGTCCTGACCGACGTCTACGCCGCCGGCGAGCCGCCCCAGCCCGGGGTCTCCGGCCGGCTCGTGCTCCAGGCCGTGTGCGAAGCCCGTCCGAAGGCCCGGGTCCTCTACCTGCCCCGGCGGGCCGACCTCCTCGAGCGCCTCCCCGGGCTGACCCGACCCGGCGATCTCGTGGTGACCCTGGGCGCGGGCGACGTCACCTCGCTGCCCGACGAATGGCTGCGGGCGGCGGAGCCGGAAGCCGTCGGGGGAGCAGGGGCGTGAGCATGAGCCCGCTCGACCGGACGATCCGCCGGCTGGCGGCGCTGCTCCCGGGTCAGATCCGCGCCGACGTGCCCTTCGCCGAGCTGACCACCTACCGCCTGGGGGGACCGGCGGCTCTGCTGGTGCGGGTCGGGATGCCGGAGGACATCGCCGCCGTCGCCTCGGCCCTGACCGAGGACGTGCCGGTGCTGGTGGTGGGGCGGGGCTCGAACCTCCTGGTGGCCGATGAGGGCTTCGCCGGGGTGGCGGTGATGCTCGACGGCGAGCTGGCCGACTTCGCCGTCCGGGACGGCACGATCCGGGCCGGGGGTGGCCTTCCTCTTCCCGTGCTGGCCCGGCGCAGCGCCGCCGCCGGCCTGGCTGGGCTCGAGTTCTTCGTGGGCATCCCCGGGTCCGTGGGCGGGGCCGTGCGGATGAACGCCGGCGGCCACGGTCGGGAGACCGCCGAGGTCCTCGGACGGGTGTGGCTGGCCGATCTGGCCGGGGACGGGGAGGTGGCCGAGTACGCCCCCGGCGATCTCCACCTCGGGTACCGCCGTTCCCTCATCCGTCCCACCCAGCTGGTGGTGGCGGCCACCTTCGCCGTCGACCCCGACGACCCGGCGGTCAGCGAGTCCCGGATCGACGAGGTCGTGCGCTGGCGCCGGGCCAACCAGCCCGGAGGCTCCAACGCCGGGTCCGTGTTCACCAACCCCCCCGGGGACTCGGCCGGCCGGCTCGTCGACAGCTGCGGGCTCAAGGGCCTGGCCGTGGGCGGCGTGCGGGTCTCGGAGCGCCACGCGAACTTCTTCCAGGCCGAGCCCGGTGCCTGCGCCGACGACGTGGTCCGGTTGGTGGC
>JBOGFO010000157.1:0-4966 GCA_050743445.1 Acidimicrobiia bacterium | reverse complement strand
CTCCTCCCCCTTGCGGATCACACGCCGACGGCCGAGGAGGCGGCCACCACGCCCCGGAACAACGCGTCGGCGGCCGACCGGGCGGCGGCCGACGTCTCCGGGTCGGGGGCGACGTCGCCCACCTGGCGGAGCAGGTCGATGAGCTGCTTGATGTTGCGGACGAAGTCGCCGCCGGTGAGCTCGTCGTCGGCCAGCACGTTCTCGAGGTCTTCGCCGGCGGCCCAGGCGTAGGCGTGGCGGGTGAAGCCGGCGTCGGGGGCCCGGGTCTCGGGGAGGCCGGCCTCGTCCTCCATGGTGTGGAGGTCGCGCCAGATGCGCTCCACCTCCAGGGCCCGCTCCCGCACCTGGCGGCTGGGGTACTGCGCCCGGGCCGCGGCCGCCACCTCGGCGCCCGGGCCCCGGCTCTCGAAGGAGAAGGTGGAGCACACCGCGGCCAGGGCCGGCGGGTCCAGGCCGTCGAGCAGCCCGTCCCGCAACGACTCGGCGATCAGCAGATCGGTCTCGGTGTAGAGCCGGGTCAGAAGCTCGCCGGCGTCGGTGAGCGACCACCCGTCGAGGTAGCCCCAGGCCTCGAGGACCCGGAGCACCCGGTCGAACTGGCGGGCCAGGCTCTCGGCCCGGCCCCGGATGCGCCGCTCCAGGCGGTCGGTGTCCCGGGCCAGGCGGTCGGCCCGTTCGGCGTAGCGCAGATGGTCGGCCAGGTCGCGACAGGAGGCGACCGGGTGGCGGTGGGCGGCCTCGGCTCCGGATTCGTCGGTGCCGGCCGCCTCCCGCCCCGCGGGCCGGGGGCGCATGGTACGCAGCGAATCTGCCACCGCCCGGCGGAAGGCGGGGCTCCGGGGGGCGTAGGGACGGGGCAGCTCGATGGAGCCCACGGGGACGGCCCCGCCGGGAAAGTCGCCGGCGGCCAGGCGCACGACACCCCGGTCGGGCGTGAGGACCAGCACCTTCACGTCGCTGCCCCGGCCCCGGGTGCGCTGGAGGACCACCGTCTTGGCGCCCCGGCGCATGAGGACGTCGCCCGGCTTGAGGTGCTCGAGGCCACCGGGGCCGGCCGCCGCCCGCCGGCGCTCGGCCCGGTTGGGCAGCAGGCGGCGGTACTCCTCGATGTCCCCCCGGTCGCATGCCGCACCCCGACGGTGACTGGCGAGCAGCTCCTTCGACCGCTCGAGCTGGCGCTCCAGCCGGACGATCTCCTTGTCCGCCCCGTACTGGGCGAAGGACAGGTTGAGGAGGTGGTGGGCCACGTCCGAGGGGTAACGGCGCACCAGGTTGGCGGCCATGTTGTAGGTGGGCCGGAACGAGCTGCGCAGGGCGTAGGACCGGGTGGAGGCCAGCGCCGCCACCTGGTCGAAGGGCACGAACGGGCTCCACAGGACGACGGCGTAGCCGAGGTCGTCGATCCCCCGCCGCCCGGCCCGGCCGGTGAGCTGGGTGTACTCCCCCGGGGTCAGGAACTCGTGGCGCTCGCCGGTGAACTTGGACAGCTTCTCGATGACCACCGAACGGGCCGGCATGTTGATGCCGAGCGAGAGCGTCTCGGTGGCGAACACGGCCTTGACCAGCCCCCGGGCGAAGGCCTCCTCCACCGCCTCCTTCATGGGCGGCACCATGCCGGCGTGGTGGGCGGCCAGCCCGGCTTCGAGGCCCGCGATCCACTGCGGGTAGCCCAGGACCTCGAGGTCGGTCTCGGACAGGGACCCGACCTTCGCCTCGGCGATCCTCCGGATGGCCTCCCGCTCCTCCGGATCGGTGAGGTGCAGTCCGGCGGCCAGCGCCTGCTCGACGGCCTGGTCACAGCCCGCCCGGCTGAAGATGAAGTAGATGGCGGGCAGCATCTGCTCGCCATCCAGGAGATCGATGACCTCGAAGCGTCGGGGGGTGAAGAGCCGCCCCTTCGGCCGGCCGCGGGGGCCCGGTTTCCGGACGGCGCGGGAGTCGAGGCGGTGCGCCTCCGGGTTGGGCCGCAGCTCCCCTCCGGCGGGGTCGCCCGCCGCCGAGGTCGGGTACTCCACGAAGGTGGGGAGGAGATGGAGGTTCTCCGACTCCCGGTCTCCGGCCAGATAGAGGTGGCGCAGGCGCACCGGCCGGCGCTCCTCGATGACCGCCGTGGTCTCACCCCGCACCGTCTGGATCCAGTCGGCGAACTCCTCGGCGTTGGACACCGTGGCCGACAGGCACACGAGGTCAACGTGCGGGTCGAGGTGGATGATGACCTCTTCCCACACGGCGCCCCGGTACGGGTTCTGGAGGTAGTGGACCTCGTCGAGGACCACGTAGCGCAGGCCGTCGAGCGTGGGCGAGGCGGCGTAGATCATGTTGCGGAGCACCTCGGTGGTCATCACCACCACCGGCGCCTCGCTGTTGATCGAGTTGTCGCCGGTGAGGAGCCCCACCCGCCGCTGCCCGTGGGCCCGGAACAGATCGGTGTACTTCTGGTTCGAGAGCGCCTTGAGCGGGGTGGTGTAGAAGGCCTTCCGGCCCTCGGCCAGCGCCCGTTCGATGGCGTACTCGGCCACCACCGTCTTGCCCGAACCGGTGGGCGCGGCCACCAGCACCGACCGGCCGGCGTCGAGGGCGTCGAGCGCCTCGTGCTGGAAGGGGTCGAGCGGGAAGCCCCGGGCGGCCTCGAAGGCACGCCGGCCCGGATCGCCGGCGGGCAGGGAGAGCGAGGTCATTTCGATCCCAGGGGGGCTTCGACGCCGGGGACGGGCTGCGGTTCGAGTCCGGTCCGGTCGAAGCCGGAGCGGGGATGGTCAGGCAGTCCCGCCGCCTGCCGTTCCGGGGCCGCGTCCCAGAGGTCCTCCCCCAGCAGGGCGAGGCGCCGGGCCCGGTGCTCGTGCTGATCCCGGAGGGACCCCGACGCGGTCGAGGCGAAGGTGTAGGCGGCGGTCGCCTCGTCGTCGACCAGCACCGCCATCCGGGCGAGGCTGGGTTCGAACTCGGTGGCGGCGGCCACCCGGGGGCGGACGGCGGCGGTGAAGGCCCGCAGGTCGAGCCCCCAGCCGGGCGGGACCTCGGCGGCGGCGGGCCGGAGTCCCTCCCGCTCCCAGTCGGGCGTCTCCCGGATCACGGGCAGGCTGGGGTCGGCCATCACCGTCCCCCGGTCGTAGACCCGGTTGGAGAGCACCTTGAGGCGCCGGGCCTGGAGGACGAGCTCGGCCCGGGCGGGATCGGTCGAGGAGACCGCCGTCCGCAGGGCCCAGAGCGCCTCGGCGTAGAGGAGGGCGGACCCCAAGTAGAGCCGGCGGGCGTCGGGGAGGCCGGCGAGATCGGCGGACGAGCCCACCAGGTCGCGGGTACCGGCGGCGCGGCCGAGGGAAGCGTCGAGGGCGGCGATGAGGTCGGCCGGCGGGACGGAGCCGCCGGCGACCTCGGTGGCCCGCTGGTCGAAGGTGCTCGCGTCGGTCAGCACCCCGGTGAAGGCCAGGCGCATGACGTCGAAGAACCGGGTGACCTGGGCGGCGTCCCGGGCCTCGGCCACCTCGGAGGCGTCGCCCGTGCCGCCCGTCTCCCCGTCGCCGCCCACGCTCATGGCCATCCCGGCGACCAGGGCTCCCACCGTCACCAGCGCTCCCACCACCACGAGGGTACGGCGGGGGCGGGTGCTCATCGCTTCATGAACCGGCCCACGAGGATCGCACCCTCGTAGAGGATGTACATGGGCAGGGCCAGGCCGAAGAGGGTGACCGGGTCCTGGCTGGGCGTGACGACGGCGGCGATGATCACGATGACCAGGAAGGCGATGCGCCGGAAGTGCCGCAGCTGGTCGGTGGTGATGATGCGGGCCAGCAGCAGGAAGACCACGAGGATGGGGAACTCGAAGGCGAACCCGAAGCTGACCGCCATGAGGAAGACGAGCGAGAGGTAGCTGCCGGCGGTCAACAGCGGCCGCAGGTTGTCGCCCCCCACTCCGATGAGGAACTCGAGGGCCCTGGGGAAGGTGAGCAGCGAGAGGATGCTGCCGCCGGCGAAGAGGATCACCGAGCTGACCACGAAGGGGATGGCGTAGCGCTTCTCCTTCGGGTACAGCCCGGGGGTGATGAAGCGCCACAGGTGCCAGAACACCACCGGCGAGGACAGCACCAGGCCCCCGTAGGCGGACACCTTGATGCGGGTGAGGAACGCCTCCAGGGGCTGGGTGAAGATGAGCCCTTCCTGCCCGGTGATGTCCTTGTAGGGCTCGACCATGAAGTCGAGGATCCGGTCGAAGAGCATGAAGCAGACGACCCCGCCCAGCGCGATCCCGATCATCGAGTAGAAGAGGCGGTCGCGCAGCTCCGTCAGGTGCTGCACGATCGACATGCTCGCCGGGTCGACTTTGGCCTTGTTCTTGGCCCTCTCCTTGAGCCGCCAGGCCATCAGGCCTCAGCCGGCGGCCCGACGACCCCGTCGCCGTTCCCGGACGGCGGAGCCTCGTCGCTGGTCACCGGGCGCAGCGGGACGGCCGGCGCCGACGCGGTGGGACCTCCCGGGCCCGGGGCCGGGGCGGCCGGAGCGGCCGGAGCGGCGGCCGCCGATTCGGTAGTCGCCCCGTCGGAGGAGGTCCCGGAGGTGGGCACCTCCGGCGTCGCCTGGGGCACGATCGGTCCGGGAGGCGGCTCCTCGAGGAAGTCCTGGAACTCGTTCTGGAAGGAGCTCTGGAACTTCCGGAACTCGCGCACAGCCTTACCGACCTGCCGGCCGATCTCGGGCAGCTTCGCCGGGCCGAACACGAGTAGGGCCACGACAAAGATGATGATGACTTCCATGGGTCCGATGTTCATCAGGCGCCCTGTCCTTCTCTGCGCCTGAAAATGCTACCGCCTCCCCTCGAAGCCCCGATCTTCGGGCGACGGTGGGAGGCGGTGTGGAGAACGAAAAGTTGAGGTGGCCGGCCCAGGGGCGGGACCGGCCCGAGAGGGGCCGCTACTCCTTGGGAGCCTCGGCGATCGTCTCGGCCAGCTGCTCGAACCAGGAGTCGTCC
>JBOGFO010000156.1:0-5038 GCA_050743445.1 Acidimicrobiia bacterium | reverse complement strand
GGCCTGGTGTCGCTGCCCCTGACGGTGGCGGGCGCCATGCTGCTGGCCCTCCTCGAGGCGGGGACCGAGCTCTACGCCCCCCGCATCGACGGCCTGCCCCAGGCCTGGCCCTTCATCCTCATGCTGGTCGTCCTCCTGGCCCGCTTCAGCCGGGGCACCAAGGCCCTGGAGGACACCGCGGTGGCCGGAGCGTGACCGCCACTCGCACCCTGCGGGCGCGGCCCGAGGAGCTCTCCGCCGGCAAGGCCCCGCCCCGCCGGCGGACGACCACCAACCGCCGGCTGGTGGCCCGGACCATCGGCTTCTCGCTGGGGGGCGGGCTCCTGCTGTTCCTGCCCGTGCTGACCAACTGGGCCGGGCCCGCCTACGCCATCGACTACGGCGTGATCATCGCCATGGTCGTCCTCTCCGCCGCCGTGCTCGGCTGGATCGGCGAGTTCTCCCTGGCCATCGTGGCCATGATGGGCTTCGGCCTGGTGGGCATCAACCTGCTCCAGGACGCCCAGGTCCCCTTCGTCTTCATCATCCCGGCGGTGGCCGTCGGCTCCGTCCCCATCTCCCTCATCCTGGGCACCTTCGCCCTGCGGCTGCGGGGGGTGTACTTCGCCATCGCCACCCTGGCCTTCGCCTACCTGGCCCAGAAGACGGTCTTCGAGACGATCCTCGGGGTGCAGGGCGGCTTCGGCGGCACCCAGTCCAGCCCCATCAGCCGGCCGGAGTTCGCCAACAACGACTTTCGCCTGTACTACCTGCTGCTCGGCTCGCTCCTGCTGCTGGCCGGGATCTGCTGGGCCATCAACCGGTCGAGGATCGGCACCTCTCTCACCGCCTTGCGGGAGTCGGAGATGGCCCTGTCCTGCCTGGGCCACTCCCCCGGTGCCTACAAGCTCTTCGCCATCTGCCTGTCGGGCGGGATCGCGGCCATCGCCGGCGCCTATTTCGGGATGCTCCAGGGCCTCGTCCCGGCCAACTACTTCACTCCGGGCCTGGCCATCCTCTACTTCGCCTACGCCGTCGTCGGCGGACTCGGCTCGGTGGGCGGGGCCATCGGCGCCGGGATCTTCTTCGGGTCCATCCCCAAGTTCGTCGACACGCTGGCGGAAGGGGAACTGGTCGGCTACGAGCCGTTCCTCGTCGGGATCGCCCTGATCCTGGTCGTGCTCTTCGAGCCCGGCGGGCTGGCCGCCGTCGGCCGGAGGGTCTGGGCCCGCATCGAAGGCCCACCCCGCGCCGCCGACGTCGACGTCACCGACGCCGCCCTGGCCGCGCCGGCCGTCGACTGGGCCCACACGTCCGAGGTGACCGTGGGAGCGGGACAGCCATGAGGATCCGGCGTTTCCACGAAGCCTTCGGGCCCGAGTCCCGGCGGCGGGCCGCCCGCTTCATGAGCGAGTCGGGCAAGGAGCTGCGCTGGTCCAACGGCCACAACGGCCACACCACGCCGGCGCTCGACCCCGACAAGCTGGCCCGCTTCTCACCCGCCCGCAGCCGGGTGGCCGAGGTCCTGGCCCAAAGCGGAGGAACGTTCGTCCCCCGGCGGGTCGAACGGCGCGAGATCCTCGCCGTCAGCGGCCTGTCGATCCATTTCGGTGGCGTCCACGCCCTGGAGAACGTCGACCTCAACGCGTGCACGGGCGAGATCGCCGGCGTCATCGGGCCGAACGGGGCGGGCAAGACCACCCTGTTCAACTGCCTCTCCGGACTGCTCACCCCCGACGCCGGCACCATCATCTTCGACGGGCACCGCCTCCACCGGGCCCCCGCCTACCGGGCCCGCAAGGGACTGGGTCGCACTTTCCAGACCCCCCGGCTCTTCAAGAGCCTGTCCGTGTTCGACAACCTGAGCTTCGGTTGCCGGGCGGCGGATGCCGCCGGGCGGACGTACGTGTTCGACCCCGGCCTGCACCGGCTCACCCACGCCGAGCGGGCCGAGCGGGTGGCCGCCATGGTCGGCTTCCGGGCTCCCCTGTCGGTCCCGGCGGGCAGCCTTCCCTTCGGTGACCTGCGCACGGTGGAGCTGGCCCGCGCCCTGTGCGGCGCGCCGTCGCTCCTCATGCTGGACGAGCCCGCCTCGGGCCTCGACGTCTCCCAGGCCGAGGACTTCGTCGCGCTGCTGCGGACCCTGTCCGACCTGGGCCTGGCCGTGCTGCTCATCGAGCACGACATGAGCCTGGTCATGGGAATCTGCAACCACATCACCGTGCTCGACTTCGGCCAGGTGATCGCCGAGGGCACGCCGGCCGAGGTGCAGTCCAACGAAGCGGTCATCGAGGCCTACCTGGGGAGGACCGCATAGTGCTCGACGCCTGTGGCCTCTCCGTGTCCTACGGCCAGATCCGCGTCCTGCGCGGGATCGACATCACCATCGGCGACGGCGAGATCGTGGCCCTCATCGGACCCAACGGGGCCGGGAAGACCTCGACCCTCAACGCCCTGGCCGGGCTGCTGCCCCGGGAGGGGGTGGTCACCCTCGACGGCGAACCCCTGCCGCCGGTGGCCGAAGAGGTCGTGCGCCGGGGCGTCGCCCTCGTGCCCCAGGGCCGGCGGGTGTTCCCCACCATGACGGTCGAGGAAAACCTGCTCATGGGCGCCTACACCAAGGGCGCCAAGTTCAAGGGCGCCAAGGAGCGCTTCGCCCCCATCTACGAAATCTTCCCCCGGCTCGGCGAGCGACGCCGCCAGGACGCCGGCAGCCTCTCGGGGGGCGAGCAGCAGATGCTCGTCATCGGTCGGGCGCTGCTCTCCGAACCGAAGATCATCCTCATCGACGAGCTGTCGCTGGGACTCGCCCCCAAGATGGTGCTCACCCTCCTCGACACCATCCGCCGCTTCAACGCCGAGATCGGCACGGCCTGCCTCCTGGTGGAGCAGGCCGCCACCGCCGCTCTCCAGATCGCCACCTCGGCCTACCTGCTCCAGCGGGGCGAGGTGGTCTACCACGGACCGGCCGACCGCCTGCGCGACGACGTCGACGTCCTGCGCAGCACGTACCTCGGCCATTCCAGCTCAGCCAGCCCGGCCCTTCGGAGGTGACCGTGAGACGCACAATGTTGATGGCTCTTCGCCATGCGGCTCATCGCGATGCGACTGGGGTCCCCAGCCCCAGTCGCCGGACGACGCGCGCGTCGTCCGTGCTGATCCTGGCCGTACCCCTGGCCTTCCTCGTGCTGCTGCCTCCGGTAGCGGCACAGGAGGAAGTGGCCACCAGCGGGTTCCACGGCTTCGAATCGTTCGAGACCCGGGCCCAGGGCCAGGTGGCCGAGACCACCGGGTTCCTCAACACCTTCCGCGAGGACGACCGCATCATGGGCGCCGCCTCGGAGATCAACGGGCCACCGGCCAACTCCCGCAACGTCGCCGCCCTCCTCCAGCGGGGCGAGGCCGCCGTCTTCGTCTACGGCGTCATCGGCGGCGGCGGCGGCGAGCGGGGAACGCTGCCCGATCCGCCGCCCGGCGAGGCCAACGCCTACTACCCCACCGACCCACCCGAGATGACCGTCGGCGGGCCGGTCGCCTCCGGTACCGCCCAGTCGCCCGACACCCGGTTCCACGCCAAGGCCACCGACGTCCCCACCGGCCGGGCCGAGGCCACCGCCTTCAAGGTCTTCGCTGCCGGCTTCTTCACGGTTGAGGCCGCCACGGTGGTGTCCCACACCGAGCCGGTCGAGGGCGGGGTCCGGGCCGAGAGCGTCTCCGTGCTCCGCCAGGTGGCGGCGGGCCCGCTGCTCATCGAGACCCTGGTGTCCCGGGCCGTGGCCTTCGTTCCCGCCCAGGGCGGGGATCCGACCGGCATCGCCTCCACCGTGGTCGAGGGTGCCACGGTCGGCGGGCAGCCGGTTCAGATCACCGACAAGGGCGTCGTGGTGGGCGAGAACGCCAACCCGCTGAACCAGGACCAGGTCAACAAGGCCTTCGCCGACGCCGGCTTCGAGCAGGTCCGGCTGCTGCCTTCGACCGCCGTGGCCTCCAACGAGGGCCAGGCCGTCCTGGCCGACGCCGGCGTGGTCGAGTTCGTGAAGCAGGACCAGGAGTTCGGAGCCTCCAACCCCCAGGGCTTCTCGGGTGGGGGTTTCTCCATCGGCGGCGCCAGCGCCGGGATCTCCAGCGTGCGCTGCTTCCCGGACTGCCCCGAGGGCCTCGGCCTGCCCGAGGACCCGGTTACCGACGAGATCCCCGATCTCCCCGCGGACGAGTCTGCGCCCAACAGCGCCGGGACCAACCCGAGTGCCAACCTGACCTACTCCCAGGGTGAGGCGCTCGCCCCGCTCGACACCGTTCCGACAGACACCGGAACCCCCATCGACAGCGGCGGCGGCCTATCGCTGCCGTCGGGTCCGGCCCTGGATTACAGCTCCACCACGGCGTACACGCCACCTGACCTGAACACGACCACCGGCGGTGCCGTGCAATCGGCGGCACCGGCTGTGGCGGCACCGGCGGTCGGCCAGCTGGCATCCAATCTGAGTATGGGCGCGGAAGAGGCGCACTGGCTCCGGGACCTGTATCTCGGCGTCGGCGTGGCGGCTGGGGTGCTCTTCGTCGGATCACGCCTCGCGCACGCGTTCAAGTAACCGTTCACCGAAACACAGGAAGGAACCGAAGGACATGGAGCGACTGCTGCGAGACCACACCCGTCAGCTGGTGGGTGGCGCCCTGTGTGTGGCGGCCCTGGTGGTCCTGCTCATCGGCTACGCCAACATCCGTGACGAGATCCAGGTCGCGGCCCAGATGCCGTACGTCCTCACCGGCGGCGTCGGCGCGCTGCTCCTGGTCGGGCTGGGCATGATCGTGGTGCGCTCGCAGGACGACAAGGCGATCCTGGACCGCCTGGGCGAGCTGGAGACGACCAACGACGAGCTGCGCGAGCGGGTGGACTACCTGACCCAGCTGCTCGAGGCCGCGCTCCTGCCCGACGAGGCCAGCACGCGGGCCCGCGCCGGCAAGGTCGTCACCGGCCAGACCTCCTAAAGCATCCACCTCGGATCGGTGGTGAGACGCCGGGGTCACCGCGACCCCGGCGTCTCGGCGTTCCGGGCGT
>JBOGFO010000155.1:0-6745 GCA_050743445.1 Acidimicrobiia bacterium | reverse complement strand
CCGCCAGCCCGTCCACGCCGGCCGGCGGGTCGGCCACCAGGCGGGCCTCGCCGCCGGCGGCGGGCAGCAGCCACAGGCGGCCGCGCTCCTCGTCCTTTCCCTCGGGTTTGGCGTCGGGGTCAGGCCGGCCCGAGGTGAACAGCAGCGAGCCGTCGGGCAGGAAGGCGGCCGCGCTCTCGCCCTTGGCCGAACGGGTGAGGCGGACCGGGGCGTCCTCACCCCCGGGATCGAGCAGCCACAGGGCGGTGACGAAGCGCTGCCCGTCCGGAGCCACGGTGGCCACCGAGGTCACGAGCCGGTTCCCGTCGGGTGAGAGGGCGAGCCCGGCCACCCGGGGGAGGGCGAGGAAGGTGTCGAGATCGAAGCTCATGCCGCGGACGCTACCGGCCGGACCCCGGCGGCCCGCTCCGAATTTCCCGGCCCGAGGGACTCTGGGCGCAGAAAGTGCCACATACGGGACTTTCTGCGCCCAAACACCGGGGGGCTCCTAGCCGGACACCCCCACCGCGGCCAGGGCGTGCTCGAGAGCGGCCGCCGGGGGGTCGTCCACCCGTTCCAGCGGGCCGCCGCCCGGAGCCGGGAGCACGAAGGTGAGCCCGCCGGCCGCCTTCTTGTCCCGGCGCATGAGGGCGAGCAGCTCGGGGGCGGAGCTGCCCTCCGGAGCCCGCACCGGCAGGCCGAGGGCGTCGAGCATCTCCCGGGTACCGCGGACGGCCTTCTCGTCGAGGCGGCCGAGGGCTCCCGCCAGCTCGGTGGCGAACACCAGCCCGACGGAGACCGCCTCCCCGTGGAGGAGGTCGTAGTGGCCGGCCGTCTCCAGGGCGTGGGCCAGCGTGTGGCCGTAGTTGAGCGTGGCCCGCAGGCCGGTGCGCTCGTGCTCGTCGGCCGACACCACGCCGGCCTTGATGGCGGCACTGGCCGCCACGACCTCCACCAGGGTGTCGGGGTCGCGGGCCGCCAGGGCGGCGGCGCCCTCGGGAGAGGTGAGGCGGGCGGTGAGGCCGGCGTCGCCCATGAAGGCGTACTTGGCCACCTCGCCCAGGCCGGACCGGTACTCCCGCTCGGGGAGGGTGGTCAGGGTGGCGACGTCGGCCAGGACCCCCACCGGCTGGTGGAAGGCCCCGATCAGGTTCTTGCCCTCGGGCAGGTTCACCCCGGTCTTCCCGCCGATCGCCGCGTCGACCTGGGCCAGGAGGGTGGTCGGCGCCTGCAGGCACGCCACCCCGCGGTGGTAGGCGGCGGCGGCGAACCCGGCGGTGTCCCCCACCACCCCGCCGCCCAGGGCGACCACCGCGTCGCCCCGCAGCAGCCCCCAGGCGGCGAAGCGCCGGCACAGGTCCTCGACGGTGGCGAGGCTCTTGGCTTCCTCGCCGTCGCCCATGAGGAAGAGCTCGACGGTGACGCCGGCTCCGGTCAGGGGCCCGGTCAGCGGCCCGGCCCAGCGGGCGGCGACGTCGAGCTGGCTCACCACCGCCACCCGGGGACGGGCAGCGAGGAGGGCGGCGGCCTCGGCCAGCACGCCCGTGCCCACCACCACCTCGTAGCGGTTGGGACCGAGCTCGACCGCGACCCGCCGGGTCATCCGGCCTGCTCCCAGCCCGTGGCCCGCAGGACGGCGGTGGCGACCTGACCCGAGGTGCGGCCGGAGGTGTCGATGAGGACGTGGGCGGCGGCCCGGTAGCACGCCTCCCGCTCGGTGGCGATGGCTTCCAGGGTGGCTTCGGGCGAGCCCGCCTCCAGGAGGGGCCGGGCCAGGCCGCCCGAGCGCCGCTGCGCCGCCGACACACGGCGGGCCAGCTCGCGGGGCGGGGCCTGCAGCCACACCACCAGGGCCCGTTCCCGGGCCCGGTCGCAGGTGACCGGATCGAGCACCGCCCCGCCGCCGAAGGCGACCACGGCCCAGGGCTCCGCATCCAGCACCTCACGCACGGTCTCGGCCTCCAGGACCCGGAAGGCGGGCTCGCCGTCGTCGGCGAAGATCGCGGCCACCGACTTGCCCGCCCGGTCCTCCACCATCTTGTCGGTGTCGATGAAGGGCCGGCCCAGGCGCAGGGCCAGGCGGCGCCCCGCCGAGCTCTTGCCCACCCCCATCATCCCGATGAGGGCCAGGTGCCGGGCCTCGTCCATCAGGCCATGTCCCTAGTGCAGCGAGTCCAGGTAGCCACGGTGGTTGCGCACCACCTCGGGCAGCGAGTCGCCCCCGAACTTGCGCAGCGCCTCGCCCGCCAGCACCAGCGCCACCATCGACTCGGCGACCACGCCCGAGGCGGGGACGGCGGTGACGTCGGTCCGCTCCTTGAAGGAGACGGTCTCCTCCTTGGTCTGGGTGTCCACGGTGCGCAGCACCGGGCGGTTGAGGGTGGCCAGGGGCTTCATGGCCACCCGGGCCACGAGCAGCGAACCCGTGGTCATCCCCCCTTCGGTCCCGCCGGCCCGGTCCGAGCCCCGTTCGTAGGTTCCCGAGGCCTCGTCCCAGTGGATCTCGTCGTGGGCTTCGCTTCCGCGCCGGGAGGCCACGTCGAAGCCCTCCCCCATCTCCACGCCCTTCATGGCCTGGATGCTCATGAGGGCCTGGGCGACCAGCCCGTCGATCTTGCGGTCCCAGTGGACGTGGGAGCCGAGGCCCGGGGGCACGCCGTAGGCCAGCACCTCCACGATCCCGCCGAGGGAGTCGCCGGCCTTGGCCGCCGCCTCCACACAGGCGATCATCTCCGCTTCGGCGTCGGCATCGAAGCAGCGCACCGGGGAGGCGTCGACCGCTTCGAGATCGTCGGGGCCGGGGCGGCGGTCGGCGCGGACCCGGGCGGTGCCCATCTGGATCACGTGGGAGAGGACCGCCACCCCCAGGTGGGAGAGCAGGCTCTTGGCCAGCGTGCCGGCGGCCACCCGGGCGGCCGTCTCCCGGGCGCTGGCCCGCTCCAGGACGTCGCGGGCATCGTCGAAGCCGTACTTCTGCATGCCGACGAGGTCAGCGTGCCCGGGGCGGGGCTGGCGCAGCGGCTTCTGCGTGGCGCCCGGGGCGGGGGACATCTCCTCCACCCACTTCGGCCACTCGGTGTTGCGGATCACCAGCGACACCGGCGAGCCGAGCGTGCGCCCGTGGCGGACCCCGGACATGAACTCGACGTCGTCGCGCTCGAAGCGCATCCGGGGGCCGCGCCCGTAGCCGAGGCGCCGGCGGGCGAGCTCGTCGGCGATCTCGGTGATGGTGATGGGCATGAGGGCGGGGAGCCCCTCGACAATGACCACCAGCGCCTGGCCGTGGGACTCGCCCGCAGTCAGGTAGCGCAACACGGGCGTATCCCTCTTCTTCCGTTTCCGGGGGCACCCCGGGCCCCGGGCCCGGGGGCGAACGCACCCAAGAATAGCGGTGGTGTCTCTGACCTCTCGGGTGGAGGTCCGCAAGCGCCGGCTAACCGGCGAACGGCCGTCCGCCGAGATACCCCTCCACATCGGTACGCCGAATGCGGAAGTTCTTCCCGACCCGGATGGCCGGAAGGTCACCCGCCTTGATCAGGCGATAAACCGTCATGTTGGAGACCCGCATGAGATCCGCCACTTCTCGAACCATGAGAAGCCGATCGCTCAGGCCGTTCTGCTCTATGGCCACGTGAGCACCATACCAAGCTTAAGTAGACAAATACAACGGGAGAAACGCAGATTTACAGATGTGTCAAGCGCCGGGGGTCTAACCGCCGGAGTACCAGCGCAGGATCGGATCGCCCCACAGCGCGGCGAGCACCGTACCCGCAGCCAGGAACGGGCCGAACGGCACCGCGTCCTTGCGACCCCGGATCTTGAGCGCGATGAGGGTGAGGCCCACCACGGCGCCGAGCAGGAAAGCGGAGAAGAAACCGAGCACCACCTGGCCCCATCCGAGGACCCCGAGGTGGAGGCCGAGCACGAAGCTCATCTTCACGTCGCCCATCCCCATGCCCCGGGGGGAGATCAGGTTGAGGGCGAGCATGGCGGTCAGGCCGGCGGCGCCGGCGAGGACGGCGCGGATGAGGTCGGCCGGATCGATCTCGTCGTCGAGCACCCCCAACGCCAGCAAGGGAAGGGCGGCGATGGTCATCGGAACGAGGATCCGGTTGGGGACGATGTAGTGCTCGAGGTCGATGACCGAGATCGCCAGCAGCCCGGCGACGAGCACGAGCCAGGCGGGTAGGACGGGCGACCAGCCGAAGCGGACGGCGGCGGCGGCGAAGAGGGCGGCGCCGGCCAGATGGACGAGGCGGGCCTCGGGCGTGGCGGGCAGCTGCCAGCGGATGGCGAGCCGTCCCGGCTCCTTGCGGGACACCTGGTCGATGACCGCGTTGAGCGGGCAGCCGGCGACCAGACCGGCGGCGGCGGCCACGAGCACCAGCACACCCTGCACGGGCGAGACTTCTAGCACCCCGGACGTGAGACCAACCCGTTTGCTGGAAGTTTTGTCCGGGTACGCCGCCGACATGGACGCCATCGCACTGCTCAAGAAGGATCACCGCACGGTCGAAGGGCTGTTCAAGCGCTTCGAGAAGCTGGGGCCCCGGGCCATCAAGGGCAAGCAGGACACCGTCGAGCGGATCATCAAGGAGCTCTCCGTGCACGCCGCCATCGAGGAGTCGGTGTTCTACCCCGCCATCCGCCGGGCCGTCGACGATCAGCAGATCGACTCGATGGTGCTCGAAGCGCTGGAGGAGCACCACGTCGCCAAGTGGACGCTCAGCGAGCTGGAGGGGATGACCCCGGCCCACGAGCGCTACAACGCCAAGGTCACGGTGCTGATCGAGAGCGTGCGCCACCACGTCGACGAGGAGGAGAATGACCTCTTCCCCAAGATCGCCAAGACCTTCGACCAGGAGCAGCTGAAGGAGCTGGGCGAGGCCATGGCCGAGGCGAAGACGGTCATGCCCACCCGCCCGCATCCCCGCCTGCCGGACGAGCCTCCCGGCAATCTCGTCGGGACACCGGGTGCGGCCCTGGTCGACAAGGCCCTCGACGCCGGTCGGAAGCTGATGCGGGAGAACACCCGCAAAGTCCGCCAGGCGGTGGACGGCCGCCGGTAGCACCTCGCCAACCTGATCGAAACCCGGGAAAGTTGACCCCGCGGTCAAGTACTGTCCCGGCCGCGTGGGGACGACCAAGAATCCGCTCCCGTTGCGGCCGGTGCTGGCGGGGGCCGTCTTCCTCCTGGGGTTGCAGGCGGTGTTTCCCGCTCCGTTGGGTGTGCTCGTCCAGGGGCTGGTGCTGGGTGGGCTCACCGCCCTCATCGCCTTCGGGATCGCCCTCGTTCACCGGGCCGAGGGGATCGTCAACTTCGCCCAGGGCGACCTCGGCGGGCTGCCCGCCTCCCTGGCCGTGCTCCTCATCCTGGTCACCGGGGTGCCTTACGGCCTTGCCGTCGGCGCGGCGCTCGTCTCCGCCGTAGCCCTCGGGGCGCTCGTCCACTTCCTCGTCATCCGGCGCTTCGCCAAGGCGCCCCGGCTCATCCTCACCGTGGCCACCGTGTTCCTGGCCCAGGTCCTGGCCGCCGGAGAGGTCGTGCTGCCCCGGGCCTTCAACGTCACTGGCGTGCCCCAGTCCTTCCCCTCCCCCTTCGACTTCTCGTTCTCCATCGGGCGCGTGGTCTTCTCCGGCAACGAGGTGGTGGCGATGGCCGCCATCCCCCTGGTGCTGGCCGCCCTGGCCGGGTTCCTGCGCTACACGGCGCTCGGGATGGCCGTCCGGGCCAGCGCCGAGAACCCCGAGCGGGCCGCCCTCCTCGGTGTGCCCGTGGAGCGGGTGCGGGCCACGGTGTGGATCCTGGCCACGGTCCTGGCCACGCTGGCCATCTTCCTGCGGGCCGGCGTGGTCGGCCTGCCCATCGGGCGGGTTCTCGGGCCCACCATCCTCCTGCGGGCGCTGGCCGGCGCCGTGGTGGGGCGCATGGAGCGCCTCCCCGTCATCCTCTTCGCCTCCCTCGGCCTCGGGATGCTCGAGTCGGCGGTGATCTGGGACACCGGCCGGGCCCTGCTCGTACCGCCCGTCCTCTTCGTGGTGCTCCTGGCGGCCCTGCTCCTGCAGCGGCGCGACCCGCAGTCCCTGGGACGGGCCGGCGGCCTCGGTCGCTCGTCCTGGCCGGCGGTGCGGGCCGTCCGGCCGGTGCCCCGGGTCCTGGCGGCGCTGCCCGAGGTCCGCCTGGCCCGCCTCGCCGTGGTGGCGCTGCCCGCCGGCGTCCTGGCCGCCCTGCCCCTGGTCCTGCCCGAGAGCCGGCTCAACCTCCTGGGCCGGGTGGCCATCCTGGCCATCGTCGGTGTCTCGCTGGTGATCCTGACCGGCTGGGCCGGTCAGGTCAGCCTGGGACAGATGGCCTTCGCGGGCATCGGGGCGGCCGTGGCCGGCGCCGCCACCGCCAACCTCGGCTGGGACCTCATCCTGGCCCTGCTCGCCGCCGGCGCGGTCGGGGCGGTGGCGGCCACCGTCATCGGACTGCCGGCGCTGCGGATCCCCGGGCTCCTCTTCGCCGTGACCACCCTGGCCCTGGCCATGGCCACCTCGACGTGGTTCCTCAACGCCGAGTTCATGCGCTGGCTCCCCACGGGGCGGATCCCGCGGCCCGACCTGTTCGGGCGCGTCGCCATCGGCTCCGAGACGGCGTACTACTACGTGGCCCTGGCCGGCCTCGGGCTGGCCCTGGTGGCGGCCCGCAACCTGCGCCGGGCCCGTACCGGGCGGGTGCTCATCGGCACCCGGGACAACGAGGCGGCGGCCGCCGCCTTCGGGG
>JBOGFO010000154.1:0-2629 GCA_050743445.1 Acidimicrobiia bacterium | reverse complement strand
CCCGTGCGGGCGGTCGTGGCGGTCCAGGATTACCGATACGCCACTTCCCAGGTGGCCCAGACGACGCTGCGCAGCATCCTCGGGCAGGTGGAGCTGGACGACCTGCTGATCAAGCGGGAGGACATCAACCAGCGGCTCCAGCAGATCATCGACGACCTGACCAACCCGTGGGGAATCAAGGTCACCCTCGTCGAGGTCAAGGACGTCGAGCTCCCCGAGAGCATGCGCCGGGCCATGGGTCGCCAGGCCGAGGCCGAGCGCGAGCGCCGATCGAAGGTGATCCACGCCCTGGGGGAGTTCGAGGCCGCCGAGGCCCTGGGGCGGGCCGCCGCCGTGCTCGAGACCCATCCCGCTGCCATGCAACTCCGGGTGCTCTCCACGATGGTGGAGGTGTCCGCCGAGACGAACTCCACGCTCATCTTCCTGGTCCCCGTCGAACTGCTACGGCTCATGGACACGATGAGCAACGGCCAGGCCCCAGCCACGAGGAGCGCATGAGGGAGTGACTCTCTCCGCCATCGACGATCCGGATCTTGCCCTCCAGTAGGAACCCCGAAGACGCAGCACCGACCGCGCCGGCGATGCCCACGGACTAGTGGCCGGCGGCGGCCTCGTCGCCGCCGAGGGTGACGGCGGCGAACTTGATCGGTCCGGCCGCCTCTTCCTCCTCGTCGGCGGCGCCCGACCACACCACCCGGATCCCGTCGTCGCCGACGCCCAGGTCGGGGGTGTTGCCGGGCCAGGACTCCGAGTAGGTCAGCTCCCCGTCGGGGCCGACCCGGACCACCTGGATCTGGTCGACGTCGCTCCGCCGGTCCTCGTAGGCGACCCAGGCCACGTCGTCCCGGTCGATGGCCATGACCACGTCGCCGTAGGGGATCCAGTCGTCGGTCAGGAGGGCGACGGGCTCGGAGAAGTTCTTGCCGTCGTCCTCGCTGCGGGCGTAGTAGACGCCGGGACCGCGGTCGGTCCCGGTGTACCAGGCGGCGTGGAGGCGGCCCTTCGAGTCGACCTCCAGGCCGGCGTTGACGTCGGGGCAGCTGCTGACCTTGAACCGGTCGTCGTGGATCTTGGTCGCTTTCGACCAGGTCTGGCCCTCGTCGCCGGACACGGACAGGAACGGGTCACGCACGGCATCCTTGGAGTCCTTGAACTCCATCCACTCCGAGCGGGTGGTGACGAAGACGGGAGCGTCCCCGGCCCCGCCCTGGGCGACCTTGGTGCCGCAGCAGACGCAGACGTCCTGGGCCACCAGCGTGCTCTTGGCGAACGTCCGGCCGCCGTCGGCGGAGCGGGACACCCGCATGGTGTTGATCTCGCGCTCCTCCGTCGCGCCGTGGCCCGAGTGATCGGGTTCCTTGGCCCCGGCGGAAGCCAGGGCCTTGGCGATCTTCTCCCGGGAGTCGAGGAAGGAGACGAACACGTCGCCGTCAGGGGCGATGAAGAGGTCGAGCATGTCCATCGACGACACGACGCCCTCCACCGCTTCGGAGGCCACGTCCACGGGGGCGGAGAACGTCTTGCCGCCGTCGTCGGAGCGGACCAGGTGCATCTGGCGGCGGGCGCTGCCGTAGTTCTCCAGGCCCTCGACGTGCTTGAACAGCACGTAGACCTCGCCCTCGGGGCCGACCTCGACCTCGGTGGGGCTCACCGAGCGGGTGTGGACGGCCATGCCCGGCGGGCTGACCACCACCGGCGCGCCGAAGGTCTTCCCGCCGTCGTCGGAGCGGGCCACCACCGCCTCCACCAGCGGGTCCTCGTCGTGGCCCTCGGGCCCGGGCAGCTCCCGGGCGTAGGCCACGTACACCGCCCCCGAGCGGGCATCGGTGGCCGTCGTCGGGAACAGGCCCGATTCGGCCTGGACCACCTGCGGCGTCGACACCGCCAGCCCGATCTTCCCGGCCTGGGCGACGCCCGATCCGTCGGCCGGTTGGCCGGCCTCCTCGGGCGGATCACCCCCGGAACAGGCCCCGGCCAGCACCACGATTGCGGCCCCCAACACCATCCAGACGCGCCTGTTCCCCCACATGCGGCCTCCCTTCCCCTTGGCACGGTAGTCGTGCCCCCGGCGGACGAAGTTCCCAGGATGTCCCGCCACCGTCGCCGCGGTCCGCGGGCGACGAAGCTTCGCCGGGGCTCCGGCTCGGCGAGGACGGCTTCGACGAGTTCCGCCGGCGGCACTTCGGCCTGGTCCGCGTCGCGCTCGCCCAGCACTGCGGCGACGAGGTCAAGACGCTGGGGGACGGCATGCTGGCCGTGTTCACTTCGGCGTCGGCCGCCGTCGAGTGCGCGGTGGCCATGCAGCAGGCCGTCCACCGCCAGGACGGCACCCCGGCCGACCCCCCGCCGTCCGGATCGGGCTGGCCCTGGGAGACGTGACCTTCGAGGAGGGTGACGTCTTCGGTGGCCCGGCGGTCGAGGCCGCCCGGCTGGTGGACCTGGCCGGCGGCGGGACTGCCGGCCCCCATCACCTCCGACCCCGAGACGGAGCGCTACCGGCTTTTCGACGCCGTGGCCAGCTGGCTGGGCGACGCCTCCCGGCGCCACCCCCTGCTCCTCGTCCTCGACGACCTGCAGTGGGCGGCCAAGCCGACGCTCCTCCTGCTCCGCCACATCGCCCGTTCGGCCG
>JBOGFO010000153.1:0-2612 GCA_050743445.1 Acidimicrobiia bacterium | reverse complement strand
GCGGCGGAGAGGGTGAAGGGGATGCGGACGCGGTTCTCGCTGATCATGCTGGCGCTGGGGCTCATCCTGCTCTGGCCCGTGCCGCTGGGCGGGGCGCTGCTGCTCGTCGCCGCCAGCGTGGGCCTGGCCATCGCCATCGAATCCGACATGGCCCCCGTCCCGGGGGAGCTGGCCCTGGACCTGGTGGAGACGGACCTCCCGGCGAGCTGAGCGACTACTGCGCCACGGCGAGGGACAGGCCGAAGTCGCCGGCCGGGTCGGTCCAGAAGCGCAGCGGGGACAGGCCGGCGGCGGTGAGCTCGGCTTCGATGCCCTGGGGGCGGAACTTGGCCGAGATCTCGGTGCGCATCTCCTCGCCGGCGCGGAACGCCACCGAGAGGTCGAGGGCTCCGATCGTCACCACCTGATCGACCTGGGAGCGCAGCAGCATCTCGATCCACTCCGCCTCGGTGTCGAAGCGGGCCACGTGGTGGAACTGCCGGGGGTCGAAGTCGGCGCCCAGCTCACGGTTGAGCACCGAGAGCACGTTCTTGTTGAACCCGGCCGTCACGCCGGCGGCGTCGTCGTAGGCGGCCTCCAGCCGGGCCACGTCCTTGACCAGGTCGACGCCCAGCAGGAAGGTGTCGCCGGGTTGGAGCACGGTGCCGATCGTCTTGAGGAACCCGGCCCGGGCCTCGGGGCCCAGGTTGCCGATGGTCGAGCCCAGGAAGGCCATCAACCGCCGGCCGGCGGCGGGCAGGCCGGCCATGTCGCCTTCGAAGTCGCCCACCACGGGGTGCACCTCGATGCCGGGGTATTCCGCGGCCACGGCCACGGCGGCGCCCTCCATGGTCGCCGCGTCCACGTCGAAGGGCACGAAGGTCCGCAGTGTCCCCGCCGCCCGGAGAGCGTCGAGGAGCAGCCGGGTCTTCTCCGAGGTGCCCGAGCCCAGCTCGATGAGCATCTCGGCGCCGGTCAGCTCGGCCACCTCGGCGGCTCGGGCGCCGAGGATGGCCCGCTCCCGGCGCGTCGGGTAGTACTCCTCCAGCCGGGTGATGGCGTCGAAGAGGGCGGATCCCTCCTCGTCGTAGAACCACTTGGAGGGCAGCTCCTTGGGGGTGGAGGTCAGGCCTGTCGCCACGTCGGCCCGCAGGGCGGCGGTGAGCCCGTCGCGCTCAGGCATCGCGGGCGCACCGGAAGCCGGAGAAGATCTGGCGGCGGATGGGGAAGTCCCAGTTGCGGAACGTCGTTCGCACGGCCAGGGGGTGGGTCGCCCACGATCCGCCCCGGAGGACCTTGTAGTCAGAGCCGTAGAACACCTCGGAGTACTCCTTGTAGGGGAAGGAGGAGAAGCCGGGATAGGGATGGAAGTCGGACGCCGTCCACTCCCACACGTCGCCCAGCATGTGCTCCACGCCCCAGGCGCTGGCGCCGCCCGGATAGGCGCCCGCCGGGGCCGGGCCGAAGTGGCGCTGGCCCAGGTTGGCATGTCCGTCGGGGGTCCCGGACGCCGCCTTCTCCCACTCCGCCTCGGTCGGCAGGCGCCTGCCCGCCCAGGCGGCATAGGCCTCGGCTTCGTGGAAGCAGACGTGCTGCACCGGCTCAGAAGGCGGCACCGGGATGCGCTCCCCGTAGCGCAGCACGGAGAACGACCCGTCCCCCTCGGAAGCCCAGAAGTCGGGGGCGACGAGGCCGGCTTCCTGCCGCCACTTCCAGCCCGCCTCCGACCACCAGCGCGGCTCGTCGTAGCCGCCGGCGGTGATGAACTCGATGTAGGCCCGGTTGGTGACCGGGGTGGTGTCGATCCAGAACGGGGCCACCTCCACGGGATGCGCCGGGCGCTCGTTGTCGTAGGCCCAGGGGTCGGTGCTCGTCCCCATCACGAACGACCCTCCCGGGATCAGCACCTCGGCGCGGGGGAGGGCCCGCCCGGCCGGGGGCGGGGTGTGGTCGTGGGGATAGGGCCGGCCCATGAGCTGGAGGGCGGCCAGCATGGTCTCGTCGTGCTGGTGCTCGTGCTGGACGACCATGCGGTAGACGAAGCCGTCGGAGAGCAGGGGAGTGGCCGGGTCGAAGTCCACCTGCTCGAGGACGTCGAGCACCCGGCCGCGGACCACGGCGATATGCGACCGGGCCTCGGCCGGCCCGAGGATGGCGAGCCGGGACCGGTCCCGGCGCGCGTGGCGGAAGGCGTCGTAGACGTCGTCGTGGAGCGGGTTCATGGGCTGGGTGCGGGCCACCGCCCGCAGCAGCCACAGCTCCTCGTAGTGCCCGACGTGGGCCAGGTCCCACACCAGGGGCGACATGAGCGGCGAGTGCTGCGCCACCTGGTCCGCCTCCGAGAGCGGATCGAGCAGGCGAAGGGAGCGGTGCCGGGCCTCTTCGAGATCGCCGGCCAGGGCGTCCTTCACGTCGTGCACGCGTACTCGTCTTCCCGGGGGTAGGGGGTGTTGCGGCTCCAGGCGGCGAGCACGTCGTCCGCCGGGCACAGGCCCCGGTCGACCCAGCGGGCGCGGTAGGCCTGGACCACCGGGATCAGCTCGGCGTCCGGCCCTCCCGCCAGGTGGGCCTCGGCGAGATCGAAGCAGCGCCGGGCGGCCCGGGCCAGGACCGGGTTGGACAGCCCGTAGCGC
>JBOGFO010000152.1:0-6753 GCA_050743445.1 Acidimicrobiia bacterium | reverse complement strand
GAGGTCCCGCTGTCGCTGGCCAGTGCGCCCCTCACCAACGCCGAGGGCATCGCCACCGGGGTCCTGGTGCTGGCCGCCGACATCACCGCCCGCCGGCGCCTGGAGGACCAGCTGGTCCGGGCCCGCCGCATCGAGGCGGTGGGGCAGATGGCGGGCGGGGTGGCCCACGACTTCAACAACCTCCTCACCGTCATATTGGGCCATGCCACCCTGCTGTCGGCCGTGCTGGACGAGGACGACATCCGCCGGCGGGACGTGGAGGCCATCTCCGGTGCTGCCGAGCGGGCGGCGGGCATCACCTCCCAGCTCCTCACCATCAGCCGGGGCGATCTGGTCTCGAGCGAGATCTTCGATGTCCGGTCCCGGCTCAAGCGCCTGTCCGCCACCCTGCGGAGCTTCCTGCAGTCGTCGGTCGAGTACGTCATGACCCTCGCCTCCGGGGAGCACCTGGTCCGCATGTCGCCCGCCCAGTTCGACCAGGTGATCCTCAACCTGGCCGTCAACGCCCGGGATGCAATGGGCGACAGCGGCACCCTGACCGTCCGGATGGTGACGACGCCGGATGCGGTGTCCGTCCATGTGATGGACACCGGCAAGGGCATGGACGCCGAGACCGTCGAGCGCTGCTTCGAGCCTTTCTTCACCACCAAGGGCGGCCTGCGGGGCACCGGGCTGGGCCTGGCCACAGTCCACAGCGTGGTCACCGGGGCCGGCGGCGACGTGAGCGTGACCAGCGCCCCGGGCGAGGGCACCACCATCCGGGTGCGCCTGCCCCGGGCCGTCGGGGAGGTGACCGAGGCCGAGGCCCCCGACAAGTCCGGGAGCCGGGCGCGGGGGTCGGAGCAGATCCTGCTGGTGGAGGACGAGGACGGGCTGCGTCGCCTCTGTGTCGAGGTGCTGCGCTCGGCGGGCTACATCGTCACCGCCGCCGGCGACGGTCAGGTCGCTCTCGACCTGCTCCTGACCGGGGCGGCGCCCGACCTGGTGGTCACCGACGTCGTCATGCCCCGGGTGGGCGGCGTGGAGCTGGCCCGGCGCCTGGGGGAGGAGCTGCCCGCCCTTCCCATCCTGTTCATGACCGGCTACGTGGACGCCGCCAGCCGGGGGGGCCTGGAGGGTGCCGACGTGCTGACCAAGCCGTTCCTGGTCGACGAGCTGGTCGCCAAGGTGCGGGAGGTTCTGGACCGGGCCGGGGAGGCGGCCGCTCAGGGTTCGCCGCGGTAGGTCAGGGTTCGAAGCGGTAGCCGACGCCCCGGGCTGTGGTGACCCAGCGGGGGTGGTCGGGGTCCTCCTCGATCTTCTTCCTGAGCCGCCGCACGTGCTCGGTGACCGTCGCCTCCGACTGCCAGTCCGAGGACGAGCCCCACACGTGCTCGAGCAGCTGCTGGCGGGAGAACACCTGGCGGGGAGATGCGGCCAGGAAGGCGAGGAGGTCAAACTCCCGGGCCGTGGTCTCGACGGTGTCCCCCTTGACCTGCACCTCCCGGGTGATGAGGTCGACCTGCAGGCCGTCGAAGGAGAGGCAGGTGGCCGACTTGCCGGTCGCCGTCGGCGCCGGGGCGGCCGCCACCGACCGGCGCAGGACCGTCTCGATGCGGGCCGACAGCTCGGCGGCCGAGAACGGCTTGACCACGTAGTCGTCGGCGCCGAGCTTGAGGCCGATGACCCGATCCGCCTCGTCGCCCCGGGCGGTGAGGAGGATGACGGGCACGTTGGAGGTCTTGCGCAGGTCGCCCAGCACGTCGAGGCCGTCGCGGGCGGGGAGCATCACGTCGAGCAGGACGAGGTCCGGGGTCGTGCCCTCCATGAGGTCGATGGCGGCCTGGCCGTCCTCGGCTTCGAGGACCTCGTAACCCTCCATGGTGAGGAGGCGGCTGAGGAGGCTGCGGACCATGGGCTCGTCGTCGACCACGAGGATCGTGCGCGAGGAGGAGCCGGTGTCGGACATCGTCGCTCAGCGTAGTGGCCGTTGGCGGCCGGTTCGGGTGACGTTGCCGCCTTTGCCGCCCTCGATCGTCCCTTTGCGCCTGACAGTTTCTTGCAGAGTTGCGCGGAAGTTGACGATCCGTGGACAGCCCCGTGACGAGCCGACCGTAGGTTCGTGACATGAGCATTCCCACTGACCAGGACACCCGCCGGCCTGAGCCGGCGGTGGAGCCTCGACGGCCCGTCCTCGTTGTGGGAACCGACGACTGGGCTGCCGAGCAGGCCGTCGTCTTCCTCGAGGAAGCCGGTCACGAGACGCTCACCTGCCATCCCCTGGGCGAGCCCGCCTTTCCCTGCAATGCCTTGGTCGAAGGCCGGACGTGCCCGCTGGACGTCGGCTTCGACGTCGTGGTGACCGTCCGGGCCCGTCCGCTGGAGTCTCCGTCGCCCGGCGAGCTCGGCGCGGTGTGCGGTCTGCACGCCGGCGCGTCGCTCGTCGTGGCCGGCATGACGCGGCGCAATCCCTTTGGCCGCTGGGCCTCCGTGGTGGTCGACGGCGGCGACGTCGTCGGCAGCGTGGAGCAGGCGCTGGAGGATCGGGACGACGCTCCGCAGTTGGGCAGCGTTTGAGATTGCCGTGGTCGGGCTGTGACTTGCAGCCCTCAAAGTGACCTCATTCGGGCCGATAACAGGTCGCCCCGGTAACAACTAGGACGGGCGAGCAGCGCCCGATTCCTCTCATCTCCCAAGGAGAGAAACGTGCGCATCAGCAAGAAGCTCGTCGCCGTCGGCGTCGTGGTTGGCTCCCTGGCCGTGGCCGGTGTCGGCTACGCCTACTGGTCGGCCAGTGGCACCGGCTCGGCCGGCGCTACGACGACCGAGGCCGTGGACTCCACGGTGACCGCCTCCGCAACTCTCGAGGACGGCCTCTGGCCGGGCGGGCCCACGGTGCCCGTCCACTTCTCCGTTAACAACGAGAACCCCTACTCCGTCACCTTCGACTCCTTCGACACCCCAGTCATCCAGGACCCGGCTGGTGACTGCTCCGCCAGCGACTTTGCACTGGTCTCCGTCACGGACAACCTTCTCGACGACCCGGTTGTCGTTGCGGCCGGCGACTCAGAGTCGGGCTCTGCCTCGATCCTGCGGATGGTGGAGGACGCTCCCGACGCCTGCCAGAACGTGGCCGTGACTGTCAAGCTCAACGTGGTCGGTATGCAGACCGACGTCACGCCGTAACCACTCACCCTCCAGTCCGATACGGCCCGCCCCCAGGGGCGGGTCGTGTCGCGTTTCCAGGATCTGACACCTCGCCCTCAAGTTGTTCGTCGTTTGTCTTTGATGTGGCTGGGCTGTGAGGTGCGTCGCCGATATTGAACCCGTCGAGGCGAAACGGTCGCCTCGGAAGCACTAGGGCGCACGATCGAAGTCGGCGCCCGTTATCTCAAAGGAGACAACGTGCGCTTCAGCAAGAAGATCGCTGTGATTTCCGTCGTCGCCGCTGGTGCCCTCGTCGCCGGCACGGCCTTCGCCTACTGGTCCACCACTGGCTCGGGCACCGGCTCGGCCTCCACCGCCGAGGGCGTTGTGGACAAGCTCCTCATCACCAACCCTCTGATCGCCCCCATGTTCCCCGGCGACACCGAGCAGAACGTCACCGTCACCGTCAAGAACGACGCCGCGAGCCAGAGCGTGTACGTCTCAGACGTGTCCGCCTACATCACCACCAGCGACCTTGAGTGCACCGGCGATGACTTCCTCCTCGATGGGGCAGCCGCCCCTAGCGACGAGGATCAAGCCGTGTCGCTCGCCTGGACCGCCCAGGAGCTCGCCGCCGGTGCCTCCGACACCATCGCCGCCACTATCCAGTTCAACAACGACTCGTTGAGCGAGCAGGACGCTTGCAAGGGCGTCGCCGTGACCGTCCACTACGTCGCCAGCTAGTTGATCCCCCGTGGAGGGGCGGGCCCAGCCCGCCCCTCCACTTTGCCTGTTCCTCCCGGTGAGGACGGCGACCAGCGTCTCCCCCTTCTGGCGCTGCTCGGCGGTCTCGCCACGCAAGGTCGAGGAGACCAATCCCATGCAGAAGACTCGTGACCTGATGAGGACGAGGAAGCGGCTGCTGCTCCCGCTGCTGTTGCTTCTCCTCCTCATTCCGACCGCCGGGATCGCCGTGCTCAAGGCCGGCGACGACGACGGCCCGGCCAAGCCCGGCTCCGACGTCCTGGGCAACGCCGTTGACGGCACTCTCGTCCTCGGCCTCCAGCTCGGCCGGCGCCCCATCTGGCCCGACAAGGCCGCCCCTTCGGTCTCGATGACCTTCCCGAAGGCGAATGGCAACTACAACGCCGCTGCCTGGACCAACGGTTGCGAGCCCGACGGCATCTGCGGCTCCGCCTCCGACCCGTCCGGGGTGGAGAAGGTCGAGGTCGCCATTCGGCAGCAGGGCGGCAACTACTGGAGCGGCTCGGCCTTCGACTCGCCCACTCCCGTCTTCCACCTGGCGTCCGGCACCACGAACTGGAGCTTGGCCCTGTCCCGGCCAACCGATGGCACCTACATCGTCTCGGTGCGGGCGACCGACCTGAAGCTGAACACCCCCGCCGCCAGCAAGCTGACCACGGTCACCTTCCGGGTCGACACGGTCGCGCCGCCGGCGTCGTCGATCGTCCGGTTCCCTGACGATGTCACCTTCGACCAGCACGCCGGTTTCCGCTTCGACAACACGGAGGGTGGCGTGAAGTTCCGCTGCCAGCTCGACGATGGGCCGGTCACCAACTGCGGCCGGGACTTCGACTACAAAAACCTCTCGACCACGGACCACCGCCTCCGGGTGTGGGCCGTGGACGCCGCCGGCAACCTCAGCGAGCCGGCGGAGTTCTTCTGGACGGTCCTGATTCGCCGGGAGTTCGGCATCGACGGCAACGCCGTCGGGGCGGCCTCGGGCGGCTCTGACGGTCTCCGGCCGGGTTCGAATATGGCTCTCGACGCCGAGATCCATAACCCATTCAAGTTCGCCCTCCGAGTGGTCGAAATGTCCGTTATGGCCACCGGACCCGCAGCGTGCCCCGCGGACGTACACCTCGAGGTGTTCGCCTCGACCTTCACCGTCCCCGTGATCATCCCGGCCAACTCCCGGGCCTCCCTTTCCGACCTGGGCATCCCCAAGGCCCAGTGGCCCCAGCTCCGGATGAAGAACCTCCCTGTGAACCAGGACGGCTGCAAGAGCGTCACCTTCAAGCTCGCCTACGAGGGAACAGGTACGAAGTCATGAAGCGCCTCCTGAAGGTCCTCATCGTCCCGGCCTCCGTGGTCGCCGCCCTGACCGTCAGCGCCGTTGTGTGGGCCCTGTGGACCGCCAGCGGCACCGGTTCGGCCGGCACCATCAGCACCAGCCTCGGTGTCCCCGGCAAGCCGACCGCCGTAGCCACTATGGGCAGCGGCACCGTCCCGGTGAGCTGGACCGGTATCACCTCGCCCAGCGGCAACGCCGCCGACGTCACCTACTACGTCGTCCGCGACGGTGGCACAGCGGCCTGCAACACGACCGGCCTCACCTGCAGCGACACGAGCGTTCCGGACGGTCCCCACACCTACACGGTGCAGGCGAAGTTCAAGTCTTGGAACTCGCAGATCAGCTTGGCCAGTGACTCGGTGACGGTTGTCAACGACATCGTGCCCCCGACGACGTCGCTTGAGTTCGACAGCGCGGCGACCGCCGGCTGGCACAAGGCGGACGTCAAGGTGACCCTGACCGCCGACGACCACGGCGGGTCGGGTGTCGACTTCATCACCTACTCGACCAGCGGAGCCCAGACCATCGGCGCCACCGAGTACTCCGTGCCGTTCACCATCACGGCCGAGGGCACAACGACGATCTCCTTCTTTGCCACCGACGAGGCCGGCAATCCCGAAGAGATCCAGACGCAGACCGTCAAGCTCGACAAGACCCGACCGTTCGTCTCGACGCCGAGGGTCGGTTGATGGCCATGGACCGCGAGACCAAGACCTTCGACGCCCGCTCTCTCAGAGGAACGACGCAGATGACCGCTGAAAGCTCCCCCGCACAGACGACTCTCAACTACGGGACTTCCGGTCGCAGAATCCTGATCGCGATCGTGACCGTCGTAGCGACTATCGCAGGCGTCTTCGCTTTCGGAGTACCGCAGGCGACTGCGCAGATCGATAATCAGGTGATCAGCGCCCAGTTGAACGCCATCTCCAGCGGCGGGATCGCGAACTTCAGAGTTTCGGTTCGTAATCCCGACAACAACAACGACAGCATGGTGAGCGTAACGAGTGTCACTGGCGCCGCTGGTGTCAGCCTGGCTATCAGTGAATGCAAGCCGATCGACGAAGACCAAACGCGTAACGTCGATTTCAGCCTCCAGACCACCGCTTCGACGCCGGCTACATCGTCGTTCAGCATCAACGTCAGACAGTGGAACAGTGGCTCAGTTTGCGAGGCGGGGATCGACGACGACGATACGGTCAGCGGTGGCACCCTCACGGTCCAAGTCACCCAGGCGCCTGCAATCACCAGCGCGAATACGGCGACTTTCAAAGCCGGAACGGTTGGTACGTTCACCGTGACCTCGACTGGGAATCCCGCTCGTACCTATAGCGCCGCTCCCTTGCCCGCCGGCGTCAGCATCAACGCTGCTTCGGGCGTGCTTACGTCAACGACTGGGGCTGCAGCGGGGACGTACAACGTCACCATTACCGCCTCGAATGGCGTGAGTCCGGCTGCTACCCAAGCCTTCACGCTCATCATTCTTGGGCCGGTCACGCAGCTCGGTTTCGCCACACAGCCGACCACCGTCGTGG
>JBOGFO010000151.1:0-2138 GCA_050743445.1 Acidimicrobiia bacterium | reverse complement strand
GGGAACGGCTGGCGGAGGTTGCCGAACTCGATGAGGGACAGCACCCGGCCCTTCCGCAGGAAGACGAAGTCGGCGATGTAGGGCACCTTCTCCTCCGGCTCCTCTCCCGGCTCGTTCTCCACGTCCTCCGCCGGGAGGTGCACCTCGAAGCGGAACCCGTTCGACTGATCGCCGTAGCCGGAGGCGTCGATGGGCGCCAGGGTGCCCCGCACGTCCTCGGAGAAGTTGGGGTTGCGGGCCAGCCGGGCGTTGATGAGGCTCTCGAAGCAGGCCCGGGCGTTCGGGCTGGCCAGCGTGGCCAGCACCTTCTCGGCCGAGGCGGGCGTGTCCATCACGGCCGCCGACGACGACACCGTGCCCGACCCCGACTTGCCGTACTCCCCGGAGCGGGACTTCGCCCGCACGGCGGCGGTGAGGGTGGCCGCCTCGGATCCCAGGCAGCGTTCGAAGGGCCCGTCCGTCTCCGATGGGCCGGTGGGGGCGGGCCGCACGACCACGAACCCTCCGGGCAGGTCGGCGGGGCCGAGGACGGACTTCTTGGCCAGGGCCTCGTCGGCCTCCTTGGACGGCGCGGCGGCGGCCGCCGGTGCCGGCGCCGGCGCGGTCGTGGTGGAGGAGCCTGATGCCGCGGCCGTGGACGAGGTGGTGGATGGCGCCGGGGCGGTGGTCGAAGTGGCCGGGTCGTCGCCCGGGGCGCTGTCCGTCTCCCCCGCCGACACCTCGACGGTCTCCCGGTCCCCCGTCGCGCCCTGGGCCTGCTCGGCCGGGCTGCGACCCCAGGTGACGGCCACCACGGCCACCACCAGGCAGAGCGCTCCCACGAGCCGGTCAGGCGGAGTCACACCTCGGAGGGTAACTCCGGGGCGACGCTCTCAGGCGTCTTTCGCGGGGTCGGTGGCCCGGTTCTTGTCTCACCCCGCCGCTACCGTCCTCCCATGTTGAGCTTGTTTCCCGGGGACACCCCGGACACCGGGCCGGCCGCCACCCCGCTGTCCGAGGTCACCTTCGCAGTCGTCGACCTTGAGACGACCGGGACGGTCCCCGGGCCGAGCCGGATCATCGAGGTGGGGGCGGCCAAGTTCCGGGGCGGCGAGTGCGTCGGCACCTTCCAGACCATGGTGAATCCGGGCTGCGGGGTGCCGCCGTTCATCACCGTGCTGACCGGGATCACCGAGGCCATGCTGGTCCCCGCTCCCACCATCGGCGAGGTGCTCCCCACCCTGCTCGAGGTCCTCGGCGACGCGGTGCTGGTGGGCCACAACCTGCGCTTCGACACCTCCTTCCTCGACGCCGCCCTGGTCGCCACCGGGCGCCGTCCGCTGAGCCAGCCCCGCGTCGACACCCTGGGCCTGGCCCGGCGCCTGCTGACCGACGAAGTGCCCAACCGGCGTCTCGGCACGCTGGCCCACTTCTTCGGCACCGACACCGTGCCCAACCACCGTGCCCTCGACGACGTGCTGGCCACCGCCGGGGTCCTCCACGGGCTGCTGGAACGGGCGGGGCCGTTCGGCATCCTGGCCCTCGACGACCTGCTCGCCTTCCCGGCCACGGCCCGGGCCCTGGCCAAGCTGCCGCTGGTCGCCCGCCTTCCCCGCCAGGCCGGGGTCTATCTGTTCGAGGACGCCGGCGGGCGCATCCTCCACGTCGGCCGGGCGGGCGACGTGCACTCCCGCGTGCGGTCCTATCTCGCCTCCTCCGATCGCCGCGACCGGCGCCTGGTCCGGGAGACGGCCCGCATCGATCACCTCCCCTGCCGCCATCCGCTGGAGGCGGCCGTGGTCGAGGCCCGGCTGGTGGCGGCCCACCGGCCCCCGTTCCACCGCTCCCGCCGCCGCCGGCGGCCGGTCGCCGCCTTTTCTGTGGGTTTTTTGCCAGCAATCGCTGGCAAAAAGCCCACAAGTTCGCCGGAGGCGCGGCGGCTCATCGCCACCGTCCGGGCCGCCGGGAGGGTGGTGGTGGAGTCAGCCGGCTGCCGGTTGGTGATCGACGCCGGCCGGCTGAAGACGCCGGGTCTTCCCGGCCCCGCCGGGCCCGGCGACGGAGAGGCGCTGGTCATCGCCCGCTGGCTGGAGCGGGAGGGCGCCGCCGGCCGGCTCCGCCTGGTGCACAGCGACGGGCCCCTGGACGCGCTGTGGCCC
>JBOGFO010000150.1:0-3333 GCA_050743445.1 Acidimicrobiia bacterium | reverse complement strand
CCCACAATGCGGGGCGACGAAGGGAGCCCCAATGAAGAAGCTTGTGGGATTGGTCGCGCTGGTCGCCCTGCTGGCGGGGGCCTGCGGTGACGATGGTGAACCGGCCGCCGAGACCGACAACTCCGGTCCGCAGGCCACGGAAGCGGCCGCCGAGCGGGGCCCTCTGACCTACACCGTGGCCGTCGACGGGCCCTCTCCCGAGGGCAAGAACGTCCAGCTGTCGGCGTACTTCCCCGGTCTGGTGAAGGTGCACGCCGGCGACACGGTCGTGTTCGACAACAAGTCGACCCAGGCCCCCCACACCATCAGCTTCGGCATCAACTCGGCCCGATCCAACAGTCCGTCTCCGGTGACCAGGACCGCCACGTTCAACCCGGCCGTCTTCGGACCGTGCGTGACGACGGCCGAGCCGACCGCCGACCTCGAAGCGTGCCCGGAGGCACCCGCGCCGCAGCTGCCGCCCTACCGCGGGAAGGGTTACTGGAACTCGGGGGTGCTGGCCCCGGCGGTGGCGCCGGCGGGCGTGAAGCAGGTGTCGGTCAGGTTCGACGAGTCGGTTCCGCCCGGCAGTTACCCGTACGCCTGCATCCTCCATGGCTTGATGGGCGGCAGCATCACGGTCGTGGCCACCGACGCGTCGCGCGACGTCCCCGAGGAAACCGCGGCCAAAGGTGCCACCGCGGCCGCCGGCGCCGCCACCGCCGCCGCCGCCATTCCCGACCCCATCGCGCCCCCCGGCAGCGTCGTCGCCGGCTGGGGCGACAACCTCACCGCCGTCAACCGGTTCTCCCCTGCCGTTGTCGCGATCGCCGCGGGCGACACAGTGACCTGGAAGGGGGCCAGCACCTACGAGCCCCACACGATCACGTTCGAGCCGCCGTTCTCCAACCCGGAAGACCCACGGGCGGTGCCCCCTTCCGGGACGAAATCGGGGGGGACCTACACGAAGGGGTTCACGAACTCCGGCTTCATCGGCCCGAAGCCCTTCCCGGCGGAGACCTTCTCGCTCCGCTTCGCCCGGGCCGGGGACTACAGCTACGTCTGCGCCCTCCACCCGGGCATGGCCGGCACGGTGAAGGTGACCTGATTACGGGGTGCCGGGCGTACCCAACGGGAGGTCGGAGCCGGAAGGCTCCTCGCCGGCGTCGAGGCCGGCCAGGTAGCGGTCGACCACGGTGGCGCACTCCCGGGCCTCGTTGATGGCCCACACCACGATGGACTGGCCGCGGCGGGCGTCGCCGCAGGCGAAGACACCATCGGTGGAGGTGGCGTAGCCCGGGGCCTCGATGTTGCCGCGGGCGTCCTCGGCCAGGCCCATCTGCTCGAGGAAGGCGTCGCGCTCGGGGCCGGCGAAGCCGATGGCCACCAGCACCAGGTCGGCGGGCAGCGACGACTCGGTGCCGGGGATGGGCTCGAAGGTGGGGGGACCGGCCGACGTGGCGGTGTGGACCTCCTCCACCCGCTCGGCGCGGCCCGACAGGGCCAGCGTGACCACGTCGAAGCGGCGCTCGCCGCCCTCGTCGAGCGCATAGGTGGAGGGCAGGCGCCGGGGCATCTCGGGCCAGGTGGTGATCTCCCGGGGCCGGGTCCCGCCGGGCGGCGGGTAGCGGTCGAGCTGGGTCACCGACAGCGCCCGCTCCCGGTGGGCGTTGGCGATGCAGTCGGCGGCCGTGTCGCCGCCGCCGATGACGACCACGTGCATGCCGGCGGCGGTGATGGTGGACTCGTAGCGCGGGGCGGGGCCGTGCGGTGCCCCCGAGGCCACCAGGCCGGCCACCGCCCGGTTGCGGTCGTAGAGGTAGTCCATGGCCAGGTGGACCCCCTCCAGCTTGGCGCCGGGCACGTCGAGCTCGCGGTGCAGGCGAGCACCCACGGCCACCACCACGGCGTCGTGATCGGCCCGGAGCCGCTCGGCCGAGACGTCAACCCCCACGTCGACGTTGCAGCGGAACTCGACACCCTCGGCTTCCAGCACGGCGACGCGCCGGTCCACGAAACGCTTCTCCAGCTTGAAGTCGGGGATCCCGAAGCGGAGCAGGCCACCGGGGGCCTCGTCGCGCTCGAAGACGACCACCCGGTGCCCGGCGTAGTTGAGCTGGGCGCCGGCGGCCATGCCCGCCGGCCCCGAGCCGACGACGGCCACGCTGCGTCCCGTGCGCTCGGCCGGCGGGCGGGGGACGACCCAGCCCTCCTCGAAGGCCCGCTCGATGATCGACAGCTCGATCTGCTTGATCATCACCGGGTCGTCGTTGATCTCGAGCACGCACGCCGCCTCGCACGGCGCCGGGCAGGTGAACCCGGTGAACTCGGGAAAGTTGTTGGTGTAGTCGAGCCGTTCGTAGGCCTCCCGCCACCGGCCCTGGTACACGAGGTCGTTCCACTCCGGGATCAGGTTGCCGAGCGGACACCCCGCATGGCAGAAGGGAACGCCGCAGCCCATGCACCGCTGCGCCTGCTCCTGCACCTCGCCAACGGGCAGGAGCGTGAAGACCTCGTGGTAGTCGAGGACCCGCTCGGCCGGGTCCCGGTGCGGGTCGCCGGTCATGGCGCGCCCGATCTTCAGAAAGCCCACCGGGTCGGGCATTACACCGCCCTCGCCGCGGCCAGGTTGGCCAGGGCCCGCTTGTAGTCCCTGGGCATGACCTTCACGAAGGCGGCGGCGTACGTCGCCCAGTCGTCGAGGATCCGGGCGGCGAGCGTCGAACCGGTGCGCTCGGTGTGCTCGGCCACCAGGAGGCGGACCTGGTCGAGGTCATCGTCGTCGGGTTCGTCCAGGTCCACCTGGTCGGTGTTGCACCGCCCGGCGAACACGCCCCGCTCGTCGAGGACGTAGGCGATCCCGCCGCTCATGCCGGCGGCGAAGTTGCGGCCCGTCTCGCCCAGGACCACGACGATCCCACCGGTCATGTACTCGCAGCCGTGGTCGCCGACCGCTTCCACCACGGCCCGCACGCCGGAGTTGCGCACCGCGAAGCGCTCACCGGCCTGGCCCCGGAAGAAGGCCCGGCCCGAGGTGGCGCCGTAGAGGACGGTGTTGCCGACGATCACGTTCTCCTCGGCCACGAAGGTCGACTCCTCCGGCGGCCGGATGGCGAGTACCCCGCCGGAGAGGCCCTTGCCGGCGTAGTCGTTGGCTTCGCCGTAGAGGCTGAACTCGACGCCGGACGCCAGCCAGGCCCCGAAGCTCTGACCGGCGGAGCCGTCGAAGCGCACCGCCACGGTGCCCTCGGCCAGGCCCTCGGGGCCGTAGGCCCGGGCGATCGCCGACGACAGCAGACCACCGACACAGCGGTGCCGGTTGGTGATCTCATGTTCGAGGCGGACGGGCAGGCG
>JBOGFO010000149.1:0-1827 GCA_050743445.1 Acidimicrobiia bacterium | reverse complement strand
ACAAGGACAAGACGGCCGTGTACCTGGCCGAGTGCCGGGCGCTGGGCATCCCCGTTCTGGTGCCCGACGTGAACGTGGCCGAGAGCGACTTCGTGGGCAAGCCCGGGGGGCGGGGTGTCCCCGAGGGCACGGCCGCCATCCCCTTCGGGCTCTCGGCCGTCCGCAACGTGGGCGAGGGGATCGTGGCCCACGTCGTGGAGGAGCGGACGGCCAACGGCCCCTACCGGAGCTTCGCCGACTTCTGCTCCCGGGTGCACCCGTCGGTGCTCAACAAGCGGGCGCTGGAGTCGCTCATCAAGGCCGGGTCCTTCGACTCGGTCGGCCATCCCCGCAAGGGCCTCCTGGCCGTCTTCGAACGCATCGCCGACGCCGCCCTGGCCCGGCGCCGGGAAGCCGAGGCGGGGGTGATGAGCCTCTTCGGCAACGTCGGCCCCGAGGGGGAGCTGCCCGAGATCGACCGGGTCGACGTGCCCGACGTCGAGTTCGACAAGACCCAGCGCCTCGTCTTCGAGAAGGAGATGCTGGGGCTCTACGTCTCCGACCATCCCCTCATGGGCGCCCAGGCCGCCCTGGCCCGCCACGTCGAGCACAACCTGACCGAGTGCAAGGAGCTGCCCGAAGGGGCGGTCGCCGTCGTCGGCGGGGTGGTCACCGCCCTCTCCCGGCGCTACACCAGGCGGGGCGAGCTGATGGCCACCTTCGTCCTCGAGGATCTCGAGGCGGCCATCGAGGTCTTCGTCTTCCCCCGCACCATGACCGATTACGGCCATCTCCTCACCGAGGACGCCGTGGTCTGCGTGAAGGCCCGCATCGACCGGCGCGACGACCAGTCCAAGCTGGTGGCCGTGGAGGTGCGCCTGCCCGAGCTGGTCCTCGACGGCGACGGCCCTCCCATCCGCCTGCGGGTGCCGGTCTCCCGCCTCACCGAGCCGTTCCTGGCCGAGATCAAGGGGGTGCTCGAAGCCCACTCGGGCGAGAGCCCCGTCCTGATCCACGTCGAGGACGGCCGCCGCACCACCGTCCTGCGGCTCGGCCCGGCCTTCGGGGTGAGCCCCTCCAACGGCTTCCATGCCCAGCTCCGGGTACTCCTCGGCGCTGACGGAGTTTTCTAGATCGCTCGTCCCGGTGGGTGGTCCGTCAAGCCCCCAACCGGATAAAACCCGGGCCACGACTTTTACTCTGGGTGGGCGCCGCGCCAGAATGGTGCGCCATGGACGTCGACATTCGTGATTCCGCGTCCCTAAAACCCGCCGAGTTGGATCTTCTGTCGCAGCTTCTGCGCGACGCCGGAAGCTGTCTGGACGACAAGATCCTCGATAAGCAGGTCGAGTCCTTCCCCCGCGTGAGCCTGGTCACCGCCGACGAAGAGGTGGTCGGGTTCCTGTTCGGCTCGCTGGAGCGCATCGGCGGGACGCCGTGCGTCCTGTGGGGTCTGGGCACCGCCCGTGACGCTTCTGCGGCCGAGCCGGTGGTCAGCGCCATGACCACGGAGCTCTTCCGCCGGGCCGCCATCTCCTTTCCTGACGAGGATGTGCTGGTCGCCGGGCGTTTCGCCCACCCGACCGTGTACCAGCTCTTCGGTGGGCTCCAGGAGCCGGTTCCCCGCCCCGGCTACAAGGCCAGTGGCGAGGATCGGGCGTGGGGCCGCCGGCTGGCCAAGCGGTTCGGCTGCGACGACCGCTACGACGACCGGGCCTTCCGGGCCGAAGGGCAGGGGGCACCGGAGCCGCTGCTCGACGTCGAGCTCTCCGGCAGTCCGGAACCGGCGGTGACCGAGCTCATGTCCAGCGTGGAACGCGAGCGGGGCGACTCCCTCATCGCCTTCGG